>DAOLDG010000073.1:0-3934 GCA_035327465.1 Candidatus Doudnaibacteriota bacterium | reverse complement strand
AGCGCAACACTTCCACTGCTACGCCGAGCTGACCCTTACCGCCGTCTATGACTATTAGGTCGGGAGTTGGCCAAAATTCCTCTCCTTGTCTGCTGGCAGGCGGATGGGGAGGAGTGGCTCCGCCTTCGGCGGAGACGAGGTGGTTTTTGTTATCTCCCTGCTTGAGGTGATTATTACCATCCCGGCCCTTTGGGCCACCTTTCCTCATCGAGGAGGGGACTGATTCTTTATCAACGCGCACCAACCGGCGTTCCAGCATCTCACGCATCATGGCGAAGTCGTCCGGCGTCTGCTTGCCTGTGATTTTGAATTTTCTATATTCGGATTTTGCTGGCAAACCGTCTTTGGCAACTACCATACTACCGACCGGATTAGTGCCTTGGGTGTTGCTGATGTCGTAACCTTCAATTCGGCGGGGTAGAGAAGGTAGTTTCAAAAGTTTTTTCAGCTCGGCTAGGGTTTCTTGTGCTAAATCGGCATTTGAAGCTTGGCTACGTTGCCATTTGAGCAAATGTTCTTTGGCGTTGGTTTGACCCATGGAAATCAACTTGAGTTTTTGGCCGCGGGTCGGGGTGCTGACAATGATTTTAGTTTTGCTGCGCGAGCGGAGCAGCTGGCCAAGCAAGTCTTTGTTGGGTAAGTCTACTTGTGTGAAAATTTCTTTGGGTAAATCCGTAGCTTGGCCGTAATACATTTCGGTAAAAGTTTGGAGCACAGATGCTTCGCGTTCGGCTTCTGGGATTATGAGTAAGTTTTGATAAATAAAGTTTTCTTTATCTTTGAGTTTGCCTTCGCGAACCTTGAAGACGTTTACGCTAGCCGAGAGCGCATCGCTGTGCACGGACAGTAAATCCCAGGAAACTTTTTTGGTTAAGATTGTGAGCTGTTTTTCTTCTAAAACTTGGATAGCTAAGAATTCGTCGCGCAGGCGCGCCGCGGTTTCGAACTGTTTTTTGCGGGCGGCGGTTTTCATCTCTGCAGTTAATTGTTTTTTGATTGGCGCAGTTTGGCCAGCTAAAAACAAAGTAATTTTTTGCAGATGTTGATTGTATTCGTCGAGCGGCATGAGGCCAATGCATACGCCCGGGCAGCGATGCAAAAAATAATAAAAGCAAGGCCGTTTTCCAACCTCTTTGTTTGAGCAAAAATGAAACACACGGCGGATGAGATCTAGCGTCTGGCTAATTTTTTTTGTCGACGAGTACGGTCCGAAAAATTTTTCATTCGGCCGTGATTTTTCGTCCACTTGGCGGACGTAAGTGAGCTGCGGAATTTCGGTGCCGTAATCCAGTTTAATGAACGCATAATTTTTGTCGTCACGCAACATAATGTTATATGGCGGCAGATATTCCTTAATGAGCGTGTTTTCTAAGAACAAGCTTTCCAGTTCATTTTGCACCACGATATAATCGAAGTTCGTTGTCTCGGCCATGAGGAACGGCAGTTGGGCGCGAGTGTCTGAGCCGTTTACATATTGCGAGAGGCGCGCTCGCAAATTTTTGGCTTTGCCCACGTATAAAACCGCTCCATCTGTGGCGAGGAATTTATAAACTCCAGGTTTTTGCGGTACGTCTTGCAATTTATTTTTTATTTGACTCATGTGGTTATTATAGCTAGAATTTGCGCAAGCTGCGAAGCTAATTTTTTAAGGAGGAATCACATGATAAACTTGTTTATTTTTATGGTATTTCTCGTAGCAACGGGGGTATTTATTACCTCTCAATGGTACGTAGATATGAACGACGACCGATCCCTATTTATTAGTCTCGCCTCTATGCTAATTAGCATCACCTCTTTGTTGTTGTTAATAGTATCGCTAATTCACGGAAGACAAAAAGAGGGGTAGTAGGAGATGTTAGTAATTGGCGTGTTGATTTTATTTGTAATCGCGCTTGTAGTGGGCGCAATTACAACGTATCTGTACTTGTATCGATTGTACTTACATCGTCAGTATATCGATTCTTCATTACGGAAAATTATCAATGGTTCGTGCGGTAAAAAAATACCATTAGGTAGCCGATCGGCAGAGGTTCTGACCGAATTAAAGTTTCAGCTTCGCGGGCATCCGATTAAGGTAAAATTATACCGCGACCAGCAAGGCTGGATTTATTATGACAAGAGCGAGTGAGTTCTATGGAACCCTTACGCTCTTGTTTTTATTTGAAAATTCTGCTAGCGTAAATAGGTTAGTTTAACTTTTCTTGAATTTATGCCTAAAAAGTCAATTAAGAAATCAATTTCTAAAAAAACAAAAAAATCGCTTGTAGAAGAGCATAAAATCGTGGTGCGCGGCGCGCGCGTTCATAATTTGAAGAATATTGACATAGATTTACCCCGTCATAAATTAATCGTAATGACTGGTTTGTCTGGGAGTGGTAAATCTTCTTTAGCGTTTGACACGATTTATGCCGAAGGTCAGCGTCGCTATGTGGAGTCACTTTCGGCCTACGCCCGGCAGTTTATCGGATTAATGGATAAGCCAGATGTAGATAAGATTGAAGGCTTGAGCCCGGCGATTTCGATAGATCAAAAGTCGGCTTCGCATAACCCGCGCTCGACTGTGGGCACGGTCACAGAAATTTACGACTACATGCGCTTGCTTTATGCGCGTATTGGTATTCCGCATTGCCCGATTTGTGGTAAGCGAGTCGAAGGGCAAACCCTGCAAGCCATGGTAGATTCGCTCTTGTCGATGCAAAACGGTAGTCGGATAATGTTACTTTCGCCACTAATTCGCGACCAGAAGGGTGAACATAAGTTGGTATTCGAGCAACTAAAAAAGAGCGGTTTTTCGCGCGTGCGCGTCGATGGCACGGTAATAGATTTAAATGAAGCCCAGACTCTAAATTTAGATAAACAAAAAAAGCATTCAATTGAAGTGATTGTGGACCGCATCACAATTAACAAAGAAGATAGGGCCCGGCTTTCGGAAAGTTTAGAAAAAACTTTGGATTATGGTGATGGGGCAGCGTTAATTTTAATTATGAATGGCGAAGCGGTAAAGCAAGAACTGCCTTTATCTCAAAAATTTGCTTGCCCGAACGGACATGCGATTAGTTTGACCGAATTAGACCCACGGGAGTTTTCCTTTAATAGCCCGCACGGTGCTTGTCCAGATTGTAAGGGTCTCGGCACGAAGCTTACGGTAGAGCCAGATTTAGTGATTCCTAATCCAAAGCTTACTTTAGCTGAAGGTGCAATTCGGCCATGGAGTAAAACTACGTCACGGGTTTCGTGGTATGCGCGCATCCTAGAATCAATCGCAGCCGAGTATGGCTTTTCGGTTAATGTGCCAATAAAGGATTTGCCTAAAAAAGCGATTGAAATAATTTTATACGGCACTGGTGGTAAGAAAGTGACTATGCCGACTGAAGGCGGTCGTTCTTATCAAGCTAATTTTGAAGGCGTGCTGGCGCAGTTAGAGCGACGTTGGCGAGAGACAGACTCAGACTACATGCGCGGTGAAATCGAAAATTATATGCGGATTCGCCAGTGTAGTGTTTGTGGTGGCAAGCGTTTGAAGCCAGAAGTCTTGTCGGTGACTGTGGGCGGAGAAGGGATTGTGGAGGTTTCTCAGAAATCAATCGAAGATGCAGCAGAGTTTTTTACAAAATTGCCAAAACTGCTTGATTCTAAAGAATTGGCGATTGCGAAGCTAATTCTTAAAGAAATCACAGCTAGGTTACAATTTTTGTTAGATGTGGGTTTATCGTATTTATCGCTTGATCGCGGTGCCGACACTTTGAGTGGTGGGGAAGCGCAGCGTATTCGTCTTGCAACGCAAATTGGTTCTGGCCTAACTGGCGTGCTTTATATTTTAGATGAACCTTCGATTGGATTACACCAGCGCGATAATACACGACTGTTAACGACATTAAAAAATCTTCGCGATTTAGGGAACACTGTTATTATCGTTGAACATGATGAAGAAACG
>DAOLDG010000072.1:0-3970 GCA_035327465.1 Candidatus Doudnaibacteriota bacterium | reverse complement strand
GGTTCTGCCTGGCAAGCAGGGCCAGACCATGTTGCCAAATACAATGGAGCGGTTAATGGAATTGCGAGATTTATTTAATGGCCATCAAATTGAAGTAGATGGCGGAGTAAGTGCTGCGAATATAGCGAGCTTAATAGACGCTGGCGCCAGTGACTGCGTAGTTGGTTCAGCTTTGGTGCATGGGAATATTGAGGACAACTACAAGGTATTATTAGAAGCTTTAAATTATGGTTAAGTTATCATCCACAGAATTACAACTCACTGCTAATTCTATTCGGCAAAACATTATTAAAATGCTAGTCGAAGCGGGGAGTGGGCACAGCGCGGGGCCATTAGATATGGCCGATGTTTTTACAGCTCTTTATTTTGAGGTGATGAACGTCGATCCGAAGAAACCAGATTGGCAGGAGCGCGACTATTTAATTTTATCTTGCGGGCATATTTGTCCGGTTTTGTATGCTACTTTGGCCGAGCGTGGTTATTTTCCTGGTGAAGAATTAAAAACTTTACGTAAGCTCGGTACGCGTTTGCAGGGCCATCCGCATAACTTGGCACTGCCTGGCATCGAAACAACGAGCGGTCCATTATCGCAAGGTTCATCCCAAGCTGTGGGAATTGCTTTAGCTTTTCGCATGGATAAGCGAAAAAATCGAGTATATTTAGTAATGAGCGATGGAGAACAGCAAGAAGGTCAGACTTGGGAAGCGGTGATGCTGGCCGGTAAAGAGAAACTCCACAATTTAACAGCAATAATAGATCGAAACAATATTCAGATCGATGGTTACACCGAAGACGTGATGCCACTCGATGATTTACGTGCTAAGTATGAAGCGTTCAACTGGCATGTACTCGAGGTGGATGGTCATAATATTACCGCCATCATTAATGCTTACCGCGAAGCCGAAGCCATTTATGAAAAACCAACTGTGATTATCGCCCACACGATTGCTGGTAAAGGTGTTGATTTTATGGAAGGCGATTATCGCTGGCATGGTGCGCCCCCAGGAAAACTAGAAACCCCCACGGCGCCTCCTAAGGAAGATCAAGCACAGATAGCATTGCGTCAACTCCGAACCTTACAAGGGAGAATAAAATCCGAACATGAGTAGTATTTATTTTTGCTGTTTAATTGCTGTTGGCGCTTTGTATCGCCCGCCAAAGGCGGGCTCGCGCGCTAGCCAATCCCTTCGTAATTAAACAACAGGACTAGAAAATACAAACTAATAATTCCAATTTTTTACTGAATTTTATAAATGCTTAATCATAAACAAAAACTTAATCCAGATATCGGCACAAGCAATATCGAGCAGAAAGCCACACGCGACGGTTTTGGCGAGGCGTTGTTAGAGTTGGGCGCGCAAGATGAAAGAGTAGTGGCACTCACTGCGGATTTGGCCGAAAGCACGCGCGTGCTGCCGTTCGCGGAAAAGTATCCCGAGCGGTTTATCGAGTGTGGCGTAGCCGAACAAAATATGATGGGCGTGGCCGCAGGTCTTGCCCTGGCTGGCAAAATTCCGTTTGCGGCAAGTTATGCTACGTTTAGCCCGGGCCGCAATTGGGACCAATTGCGCGTGTCGGTATGTTATTCGGAGGCTAATGTTAAAGTTATCGGCGCGCATACCGGCGTTTCTGTTGGGCCAGACGGCGCAACACACCAAGCTTTAGAAGATATTGCCATTACGCGTGTTTTGCCTAATCTACAAGTAATACAGCCCTGCGATTCGATAGAAGCAGCTAAAGCTACGATAGCCATAGCGCATGCCAAAGGCCCACATTATTTACGCCTCACCCGTGAAAAAACCCCTCTTATCACTACTGGCGATAGTCCATTTAGAATTGGTAAAGCAGAGATAATAAAAGAAGGGAAAGACGTGGCTTTAATTGGTTGTGGGCCAGTTTTGTATAATGGACTAATAGCGGCGTTAGAGTTAGAAAAAGAAAATATCCATGTCTTGGTAATTAATTCTCATACTATTAAACCGCTCGACGAAGCTACGATTGTGTGGGCTGCGAAATTAACTGGCAGTGTGGTAACATTAGAAGAACATCAAGTTCATGGCGGTTTAGGAAGCGCTGTGGCCGAATGCTTGGCAAAGCAGTTTCCTGTATCCCAAGCATTTATTGGTATGCCAGATTCTTTTGGCGAGAGTGGCGCTCCTGCTGAACTTTGGGATAAGTACGGTTTGGGAGTCGAATCAATAATTCACACTATTAGAAGTGCGGTATCCAATAAAAATGCAAAATAGGGAATATTTTTTAATCGGGTTCGGTATTTTGGGGTTGTTGACTATAATAGTGCTACTATTTATAGTTAACCCCAAAACTCGGATCATCGAAAAGGTAGAGAATATGGAAGATGGTCAAAAGCAAAATATTAATAATTCAACTCAAGAAAATAATCTAATATTTCCAGAAGCTGGCGCTCCAAGCTTATTCCGTGTTGGTTCGGATTGGGTAGAGATAAATCGGAATTGGTCTATTCGGCTAGATGAAGTTATTTCGGATGAACGATGTCCTTACCTGTTAACTTGCGAGACATCTGGATGGGCAAAAATTAATTTTCAGCTCCAACAATCTAACGTTGATTATTACCAAGCTTATATGGAAACTTTTGAGGTGAGCGGTTTAAATCGTTGGCCTATGCCAGATGGTGAAATCAAAGAAGCTTTACTTCGTCCTAGAACGATTGAAAAAAAAGATATTAATAATCAATCGATTAATTTTCAGCTCACAGTATTAGATTTACGGCCTTATCCTGTTAAACAATTTTTTATGGAACCAAGCAAGTTGGATTATGTAGCATTAATTAAAATTTTAGAAAGTAATTAATTTATGAGAAAATCAAAGTTTGATATTATCGCTATTGGCGATCCGACAATCGATACTTTTTTATTTGTGGAGGACGTCGAGGTCAAAAAAATCAATGGCCAACTGAAGGCAATTATTAATTGGGGTGATAAATTACCCGTTCATAAATTTGCTCGCACTGTTGCTGGTAACGCCGCAAATGCGGCAGTTGGTTCGAGCCGATTGGGTTTAAAGACCGCTTTTTATACTGTGTTGGCTCACGATACTGGTGGGCGCGAAATTGTGCATAAAATGCGCAAAGAAAAAGTTGCAACCGATTATATCGTTATAGATGAAGACCACCCAACCAATGCTTCTACGGTGCTTAGTCATGAAGGCGAAAGAACTATATTCGTTTACCATGAACATCGCAAGTACAAACTACCTAAGTTGGCGAAAGCGGATTGGATTTACCTAACTAGTATGGGTGTTGGTTTTGAGCGGATTTATAAAGACTTGGCAAAATATTTAGATAAGACAGGAGCTAAACTAGCTTTTAATCCTGGTACTTTTCAACTCCGCAAAGGACCGAAGTTCAATAAGTTAATTTTAGAGCGCACTACGGTTTTATCTATTAATAAAGAAGAGGCGCAGAGCTGGGTTGGCAACACCGAGGATTTTGAAGTATTGAGTAAGAAGTTGCAAGCAATGGGTCCAGAAACTGTTGTCATTACCGATGGTCGGAAAGGCGCTTACAGCTTTGGTCCAGAAGGATATTATTATATTACAGAGTTCCCTGGACCACGCATCGAGGCTACCGGCGCTGGTGATGGTTTTACCACTGCTTATGTTGGTGCGCTAGCTCTCGGTTTATCTCATAAAGAGGCCATGCGTTGGGCGCCAGTTAACGCAGGTAGCGTGGTAAAGTTAATCGGTCCACAAGCAGGCCTGCTAACTAAGAAACAGATTTTAAGTAAGTTGTCTCATCGAAAGAGTTTTCAACCTGTGGAAATGAAAGATGAAAAGACTAAATCTCGTATTGCCGCGCAAGTCGGTAAGATTAAGGATTAACAAATAGTAAACAGAAACTACGGAGTAGGTTGTTACTAGGGTGCCGAAAGGATTTAATTATCCCTGGCACCGCTTTGGAGGGGGTTGGCTAGCGCGCGAGCCCGCCTTTGGC
>DAOLDG010000071.1:0-4024 GCA_035327465.1 Candidatus Doudnaibacteriota bacterium | reverse complement strand
TTGCTAATTTTGGCCGTGCCTGTATCGATGTAACCGCTCCAGGTCGGCGTATTCTTTCTACTATTAATCACGATCCTGCTACTGGCCGGTTCGCACCAGATTCGTATGCTTATGCTTCGGGCACATCGTTGGCCGTACCTCACGTTAGTAGTCAGGCCGCTTTACTTAAAGCGCTATATCCGTTTGCTTCTAATAGGCAAATTCGCGACCGGATTATTGCTACGGCCGATCAGGTAGATCAGCTTAATTTATCGCAGTGTGCAGGGATGTCTTGTCGAGGCATGCTTGGTAGTGGCCGGATTAATGTTCTGAAAAGTTTGCAAGACGAACTTAGTGGAATTAGCGATGGCGATGTAGTACAACTGATTGGCACGGATAATTGGTATGTTATTAATGGTGGTCGTCGGCAGTTGATTACGCCGTTTGTGCGTTCTCAAAGGTTCGCGGGTGTAAACCCCACGCCGGTTTACCTTAGCGAGATTCAAAGATTTCCAGAAGGTTCTTATGCCGAGCCACGAGATGGCACGCTAATTAAAAGTCCAGATAGTCCCACTGTATACTACATGTCTGGTGGATTGCGCCTCCCAGTAACTGGCCCAGTATTTTCTATGCGAGGATTTAATTTTGCTAGCGTGGCAACTTTATCCACCACAGAAGTTGCTTCGTGGATTATGGGAAGCTTCTTATCTCCACCCGATGGGGTGTTGGTGCGCACCCCACAAAATCCTACGGTTTATTGGGTAGTGGGACAAATTTTACACCCCATTAATTTTGAATTCTATACACAACGTGGACTTAACGTGTTTCCGGTCATTTATATGCCAGAGCGTGATATTGATGGTTTTCCAAAAGGCGAGGCTTACATTATATAGTCTGATGCGTAACTTTTTTCATACATAGAAAAATGGAATCATGCTATATTTTTGCACAAAAAAATAAAATCCCGCATGACGCGAAATATTTTTTGCTACACTACGTCTAAATTATCTCAAATGCTTGTGATTATTAACTAATTTCGATAAGATAAACGCATGACTAAAATCAAAATTATCTCATTTGTAATGGCGTTTGCCATTGTTTCGCTGGTTCCGCAAACAAGTTTTGCGCAACAAGCTGTTTCGCCGAATTTTAACCCTAATCGCTTGGTTGAGGATTCGGTATTTTCTAACGCTAGTGCCATGAATGGCGCAAGCGCGATTCAGCGATTTTTAGAAGACCGAAACAGTATTCTGGCTAACACTAACAACTCATTTTTATTACAGCTTAAAGAGCCGATTAATAATCAAGCTTTAAAAACCACTTTAGAAGATCCTGGTGCGGATTCCACTGTGCCGCGTACAGCTGCGCAGTTAATTTGGGACGCAAGTCGTCATAGCGGTATTAACCCGCAGGTTATCTTGGTAACCTTACAGAAGGAACAAAGTTTGGTAACCGGTCGACAAAATGCTACTGCTGAACAGTTGCAACGCGCTTTGGACTTTTCTATGGGATTTGGTTGTCCAGATAGTCAGCCTTGTGGCGAATTATATCGCGGTTTTTATTATCAATTATTTGGTAATGTTGATGCCGAAGCCAACCGCTATCTTGGCGCTGCCAGATCTTTAATGCGTTCATTTAATACTCCGGGTGGTCGGGGACCGTTCTTCAACGGGGCAGTAGCCAAGATTGGTGACACAATTATTATTTCTAACACTTTGGGAGGCTACGCGGGAGTTCAGCCTCAACAATTTGTAACTTTAGATAATTCGGCCACCGCAGCTTTATATCGCTACACACCCCATGTTTTTAACGGTAATTATAATTTCTGGCGATATATGACCGAATGGTTTGGCGGTGGCGTGAGTGTTGATACCGGTCCACCATTGTTAGAAAACGGAAGCCTTGTTTCGTATAACGGTAATTATTATATGATAATGGATGGCAAGCGATTATTGATTACGGATTTCATTATGAAAGCTCGCGATCTTAACACTCGCGCCCGTAACATTTCATCTTTATCTAATCGTGATGCCAATAGTTATCCCGACGGTGGTAAACTTGGCTTGCCCGATAATCAAGTTTTGCAAACCGAAACTGGTTACTATGTATTTTTTGCAAACAAATTATTCGAAGCCACCGAATCGATGTTAAGTCAGCGCGGCCTTTCGGCGTTTACAGCGATGACAGCAAAAGATAGCGACTTAACGCAATTTCAACCAGCCGAAATATTACCACCAAAAGAAGGTGCGGTGTTGCGCGGAATAAATGGCCCAGCTGTATATGTAGTAGAGAATGCGCAACTACGTTTAGTATCGGCTTTGGTTTTTGCCCAGCGCAATTTAGCCTCGCAAATTCAATTGATTCCAGACGCCGAATTAGAGAAGTATCCAAAAGGTGGATTTGTGGCCCCGCTCGACGGCACGATGGTTAAATCACCAAGCGACCCAACGGTTTCATTAATTGCCGACCGCATCAAGCGGCCGATTCCAAGTGTATTGGTATTCCGCACCTATGGCAAAACTTTTGCCGACATCGCCACTATTAGCGACGATGAGTTAACAGCTATTCCTACCGGTGCTTTGGCCGAAGCTAAAGATAATACTTATTACCGCGTGTCCGAAACTCGCGACTTGTATGTTTATCGCAATGGTTCGCGTCACTATATTGCAGCGTTTGTTGCGACCCAGCGGGGGATTACTCCAGACCTTACTTTGTCTCAAGCAGAAGTTGCGGCTTGGCCAGAAGGTGAGCCAATCTTCCCACGGGAAGGCACATTGATTAAAGCTTCTAATTCTCCAGCCGTGTATATTTTAGAAGGCGGACAATTAAAAGCCCTCTCTGGCGCCGATTTTACTGCCCGTGGTTTGAGTTTTGCGAATATTTTATCTATCCCACCAGCAGATTTGCAGAGATTTCTAGCTACCCAATCTTAATGAAAATAATAAAACCGAACGAAGAGATTCGCTCGGTTTTTTTAAATTTATCTACAGGTTACACCCGCGAGGATATTGCGCCCAGATACCAGTTGTGAGACTTACCCATTTTGTTGGCAGTTTTTGTCTCTGTCTGTGGTGGTTGCGAGGCTTCGCTAAGCACGAATGCTTCGGCTTCTTCTGCAACTTTTTTTGCGCAGCCTACACATTCTTTTAGGTGCTCTTCACCCGCTTTCCAAAGCTCGTGACCTCGGGCTTTGTAGGTAACTTGCTCATTATCTAGACACTTGATTTTCGTTCCCATTTTCATTCCTCCAATTTATTGATGGTACAACTAGTTACTTTACTAAATTATAGCACTTTAGTCAAGGTTTGATATAATACAGCCAATGGCTACGCCTTCTAAAAATATTTTATGGCTATCTGTCTCAAGAGTATTCTCTTTGGGTCTTTTATTTTTGGCATACACGCAACTGTTTCGCTATTTAGGTCCGGAGCAAAGCGGTCAGTTTCAGTTCGTGCTGTCTTATGTCACCTTGTTCGGGGTAGTCATCGATTTTGGGATTCAGCAATACATCATCAAAAAGATTAGTGAAGACCGGTCTAAAGCCAAGCAGTACTTTCATAATTTCTTGGCAGTAGAAGTAGTATTGGCAGTAGTGGTTTATGGAGCCATGGTTGGCGTGGCTTATTGGAACGGTTATGAGCCAGTGGTGTTTAAAGCTATTTTAGTGGCTGGATTCGGCGTGGCTTTGCACGGGTTAATTTATCCGTTCCTTGCAGTGATAACCGCGTTTTACGATTTAAAGAAAGCCGCTTTATTAAACTTCATCAGTTCGGTAATAAACGTAGGGATTATTTTTCTTACGATTTGGGTGGGTGGCAGTATTGTGATGCTTACTAGTCAGCAAGTGATTTATGCAGCGTTCGCTCTTGTGATGTATTACTGGTATGTACAGCCGCATATTGGTAAACCCGAGGTACTGCGCGGTATCGCCACTTTAAATTTTGGATTACTCAAATCTATTTTGCGAGCGGCATTACCATTCGCTTTATTGGTTGGATTTAGTACGATTTATAATCGAATAGATATTGTGATTATTACGCAGATG
>DAOLDG010000070.1:0-4038 GCA_035327465.1 Candidatus Doudnaibacteriota bacterium | reverse complement strand
TGGATTATTTTTTGGCACAAGTTTTGCAGAGCCCAAAGAATTCTAAAGCATGATGGTTAATCTGGGTGAATCCGCTGGTGGCTTTGACCTGCTTTTCGAGACTGGCGATATCGCACTTAGAAATATCAACCACCTTGCCGCATTGCTCGCAAATTGCATGATGATGGTGTTCGTCGGTAGCTAATTCGTAATGATTATGGTCATGCTGAAAGTTCACTAGTCGCACTAAGTCGATTGCCGAGAGAGTTTCGAGGTTGCGATAGACTGTTGCTTGGTCGATATTGAATTTGGATGCTTTGGCATGAATTTCTTGAGCGGTGAGGGGAAGTTTTGAATTTTTCAAAATAGCCAAAATTGCCAAGCGGGGCTTAGTGATTTTGAGGCCGGCATCCTGCAGGGCAGGGCGGTAATGTTCTTGGAGGGCTGCAAGGTTCATATAGCTGTATTTACAGTTATTTTAGCAGATAAATTAGTTATTGCAAACCACTTGCATTTAGTTGACTTAGGGAGTTAATTAATGTATTATCTAAGTGCGAATAATTTGCATCTAAGATTACATATTATGTCCTTGAATAACACTGATAAGATTCTGAAAATTTATAATGTATTAAAACAACAAAGTTCTTTGGCGCCATCCGAAGTGGTTAACGAGGCGTTTTCGAATTTGGTGAATATCTCCCGCGAAAACCACACAGATGTATTCTCACCCGAAGTAATTAACATTACATCGGAATTACATAAACTTTCTGCAGAAGGTGAATACCAGTTAGAAAAGCACTGGGCACAACTCATTCTTGCAAGTCCATTTCCCATGCTTAAACTAGAAGAATATCCTTACTTCCGTAATTATGAGTTACTTACGCAATTAGAACATCAATCATTAAAGGTTTTAGGGGAACGACCCGTGAGCAAGGTTTTATTCATTGGATCCGGTCCGTTGCCCCTTGCTGCAATTTTTTTAGCAAAGCAGTATGGGATTGCAGTAACATGCGTGGATCGAGATGTCGATGCATGTGTGTTGAGTGAGCAGCTGATTAAAAAGTTGCGACTCGAAAATCTTATTAGCATCGTTCATAGCGATGCGGTGTCGGTGATGCAGAATAAAGTTTTCGATGCAGTTTTTGTTGCAGCCTTAGTTGGGACCACTCAGGAAGAAAAGCTTGAGTTAATCAACAAAATTTATAATGTCTTACGACCCGGGTCGTTGCTAATTATCCGGACTGCTCATGGTAATCGAAGATTGTTATACCCGTATCTTGATGAAAGCCAGATTGAAAACTTCAAAGTCCACGCCGTTATTCACCCAATGAATGAAGTGATTAATACTGTCATAATCACAGAAAAACCTTTAACAGAAGATGTGGACATTGTTATTAAAGATAAAACAGAAGTAAAAGTATTTAACGATTTTGTGCCGTTTGCATTTAAGTCAATCTCGGAGCAATATAATATTCAATACAATGCGCTATGGCATCAGGATATTAATACAGCGGAGCAGACCTATGGCTCAGAAAAAGCAAGTTTGTTTGTAGCATATATTAACGGATCCGTGGCGGGCACAGTAGCTATCCGCCCAATGGAATATAGGCATGATTGGCAACGCGAACGTTACTCTAATCAGGTTGCAGGAGCAGTTTGGCGATATTTCATTGATCTTCAGTATACCCAAACATCTGTCGCGCAAAAATTGCATGCAAAGTTAGAAGATTTTGCTCGGTCCGCAGGGTATACGATACTTTGCGCTCATGAACAAGGCTTTGTGTCGGGGTCACTGCGAAAATATATTGATAATGGATATATCCCAATCAAAGAAGATCAAGATCAATTAGAAACTATTCATATAGAAAAAAATTTATGATCCCAGCAATTATAATTCATGGCACACTAGGTAGTGGTAAAACTACACTTCTGAAGCACCTGTTACGGCTGCCCGAGTTCTCGGGTGCTTTCATCATAGAAAATGAATTTGCTTCCGTGAATGTTGACCAAGTAACACTCGCGGCCCATCATGATGTTGAGGTTTATGATATTGCCGGCGGCTGCATATGTTGCTCTTCCGGAACGGAGTTGATTGATGCTTTACAAAGCTTAGTGGATAGACAATGGCAGAAGCCTGTCATAATCGAGACCACCGGAGTTGCAAATTCGGCGCAATTAATTAAACAGTTGTTGTTGAGTTCTGTGTTTATCGAAAATTTTTCTTTTCAAAAGAATATCTATGTTGTCGATCCTATGGAAACAACACCTTCCCAGCTCCAAGAGACTCATCTGTTAGATGTAGCTCTAGCAGATATTGCCGTGGTAGGTAAGGTAGATATTGCTCCTGGAGAGCAGGTGCAACAGATTGAGCAGATGCTACATCAGCTAAATGATCAGTTAGTGGTAGTGCATGGTACAAACGGGGATTACAATTTTCCAGAATCGTTGTTAAATGAAACAAGTCGGGCTGAGCACGCTATTATTAATTACATGCAAGATATCTCGAATCTCGATGCAGCTGAGCATGGCATGTCTTATGTTTTAATCACGGACGCAAGTCCGTTTCCTTCACAAGAGAAAATTCAACAGGTAGTTAACGAATTGCAGGGTCATCTGGATATGGAAGTGAAGCGAATTAAGGGATATGTGGTAGATAGTTCTGGTGGGTGGTGGCATGTTGAAGCGACCTCAAATCATTCGAAAGTTGAATCTGCAGAACCCCAAGATGCACCAATGATTGTAATTATTGGAAGTAATGTGAATGAGCAACAAATCAAAAGTATTATCCCGACAATATGAGTGTAATGAATAAATATCAGCCTACAATAGATCGATTAATTATGCAGTACCACGAGTACATGTCTCTTTACGATGCAGTTAAAAATTTAGAAAATGAGAAATTGGCTGTTGCTGCAGAAGAGGCCGGGAAGCAAAACGTACCTTTATCTACCATACTCAAAGCTCTGCCTGCAGATTCGAGACTGAGCGAAGTGGATGAGTACCTTAAAATCTTACAACTTGATTTACAACGCATCTCCGACGAGATGTCATTTGCTAATCATGTGATTTGGCTAGCTTACAAATACCAAGCTTATAAGGGTGAGTCAAATGAAATCTTGACACTCGGCGCGCTGCGAGCGCATTGTAGTCCTAATGACTACATCTGCACCAAGCGATTTACTTTTCTAGTTTCATATTTATCGAGTTACGCAGATTGTAATTTGCAAGACAAGGTGGCTTTCCCAGATGAAATGCCACTGGCAGAGTTTATTGAGCACCGGGTAATAACGGAATTACTTGACGATGTAAAGTTTTTGAAACTTTGGAAATCCTACGAGTATTATACTGCAGAGCAGTCAATCGCGAAGTGGAAGAACTTCGCAATGCCATAGTCAAACAGTCAATTTTCTGATTCCATTCTCGATGGCTCGTTTAATCCGAGCCGTTTTTATTTTTTCATGTTATATAAATGCTTTATATGACTGGAATGATTAATGGCTTTTAAAAGTAATTTGTCCTGTTTTTGTTATAATGAATACAATGAAAAAATTCTTGACATTGCAGAATAGCTTGGTGGCGGTCTTGGTGTTGTGTTTGGTTGCGGGTGTGTTGATTTGGCGACAAGCGCCTAGTTCTGGGCTGACGGATGATGCCGGCCGGTTCGACACTAGTTCGTTTTCGGAATATGCCCGCGGTAGTGTGCGCGCAGTTTTGGAGGAACAAACCGATGATTTCGGCCGCAGTCTAACTTTATATCAAAGATTGTCAGTAGAAGTGTTAACTGGTCAGCGTGCCGGCCAACTCACCGAGATCGAATTTACAATTATTCAAGATACGGCCGGTTCGACGCGGTTTGCTCCTGGCGACAAAGTCGTGCTTGGCTACTTGCCGCCTGTTGCTAGCGAGGAATTGTTGTTTGGCGAAGCCGCCGAAGGCCAATTTGTAATTGTCGATCGCCTTCGCACTGGCGGGTTGGCTATTGTGGGTATGGGATTTGTATTTTTTGCAGTATTCATTGGGCGTCGCCGTGGGGCATTGTCTTTAGCGGGCTTGGGGGTC
>DAOLDG010000069.1:0-4198 GCA_035327465.1 Candidatus Doudnaibacteriota bacterium | reverse complement strand
CGGTATTTTCACTGCAGTGGTAGCTGGGCTTGGGCTCGGCTTTTTTCACTTCGCATGGAATCAATCAACTACATTAGTTAGTGCGCAAACTAATGAGCGCGATCGACTCAATGTGCGCCTGCAGCAAATTCAGAGCCAGATTAATTCTTATCAGACACAGATTAGCCAAACTCGTAACCAAGCAGCGTCGTTACAGAATGAACTAAAGATTTATGATAATCAAATTAAGTCTTTAGAATTACAAATTGAAGCCAATGACACCCAGCGCGAGGATACACTACTGCAAATTAACGAACTAGAAATTCAGATTGAGCGTCGTGAAAAAGAGATTGAAGACAACCGCAAAATTTTAGCGCAATTAATTGTGCAGATGGCAAAGTTAGATAACAATACTTTTTTACATATTAGTTTGGGAACGGATAATTTTTCGAGTTTTCTGGACCAAATTCAATATGTACGTAGTGTAAACGATCAGGTTTATTCTCTGGTATCGCGGATTAAAGAGATTAAAACCAAACTCGAATTACAACAAGCAGATTTAAAAGTTCAGCTAACTAAATTAGAGTCACTTAAAGAACAGCTTGCAATTTCACAGAGTAGTTTAGAGACAGAGCGTCAAAACAAGGAACAGCTTTTGGCGCAGACTCGAGGTGTGGAAAGCAATTATCAGCGATTGCTAAGCGCCAGCCGAAATGAGCAAAGTCGGATAATGGAAGAAATAGACGATTTAGATAGCGCAGCACGTGCTCGTGCTGGTAACCCAACAATTAGTGTAAGTAAGGGCGTGCTTGGTTGGCCAATGGATGGGGTGTTAACACAAGGCTATGGTAATACTGGATTTACGTCACTTGGTTATAATTTTCATAATGGAATCGATATTGCCGCCCCAGCCGGGAAGCCGATTTATTCGGCAGCAGATGGTACTGTGGCCAAGTGTGACACTGGTGAAGCTGCTTACGGAAATTGGTGCACAATTCGTCATAATATTAAATCTAGTAGCGGCGCAGACCGATGCGTTGTGACGCTATATGCCCACATGAGGACCATTAAAGTTTCAACTGGTCAAGCAGTAAAGCGTGGTGATTTGGTTGGTTATGAAGGCAACACTGGAAACACCACTCGATTATTGTATGGACCAGAGCGCGGGTACCACTTACATTTTACCGTATTTGATTGTAATGGTTACACAGTTACACCAGGTAAACACACAGCAGTTTATGGTGCTTACTCGGTACCATCTGGGGTAACTTATAATCCAATGAATTTCTTAAGTCGTTAATTGTTAGCGATTATTGTGCGGGACAAACTGCTGCAGCAATCTAAAATGATTCGAGGAGACTTCTTCGCTCTTTGAGGTTTTAGGAAAAGATTTGGCGCGGGGGAGTGAAGATAGGTCTATGAGGGCAAAGAAACAAACTAAAATAAAAATGCAATCATTTTTTAGAAGCGTTCACGCAATCATTCTATCTAGTATTTTGTCATTATTTGTGGCCAGTTTTTTTGCACCGATAGCATTGGCCGACAATCATGGTCCGCTTGCGCCGCAAGATCCTCCTCGGTCTCTGCCGCAGTATAATCAAGGGGTGGATCAAAGCATTAAAGAATATCTGTGCACCCCAACTGGCAGTGGTACGGATTTGGTAGATTGTATAAACCGTTTGTATCGTTTTTCTATTTCTGCTGGCGCGATTGCTTTAGTTTTCTTTTTTGTCTTAGCTGGTTACCTGTATATTACAGGCGGTGAAACTGCAAAAGGAAAAGCCAAAAGTATTGTTTTGAGCGCACTCACTGGTCTAGGGATTTTACTTGGGAGTTTTGCGTTATTGAATTTTATTAACCCTAATTTAACGCAGATTCGCACAATTCAACCGCCGATTTTTAGTTCAGTAGATTTGCCGAGTTGTGAAGCGATTGGATTTAGCGCGCGGTGCATTATCAGCACAGGTGGTAGTGCGGGACAGGTGTTCAATCCGCCAACTGGACAAGGTGGCTGCGTAAATGCAGAACAGGGTGGCTGCAACCGCAATAGTATTAATGCTTGTCCTGGTATGGCTAAGGATATGCCATTGGCATTAAAGATTTGCAACCAAGAAAGTGCTGGGGGAAATGTAGCAATTATGAGTTCGACTGATCGTTGCCGAGAACAGAGTACAGGTCAAGTTGTATCATTCTCTGGCGGGCTGTGGCAAATTAATATGCAAAATAGTGCTGACGCGGGATTATTCCCAGAATGTGTCGGCGTACTACAGCACGTTTCGCCAGGTTCATTTTGTCGTATTTCGCCGCCTTACAACGACGTCGATTGTACTTGCCGCTTTGGCAGTGGTGGTAGAGCCGCTTATGATCGCTGTGTTCGCGCTTTAGCTGATCCGGTTCGCAACACTAAAAACGCATGCATTCTCTTCAACCAGCGTAGCAGTAGCGGTACTGAATCGGGTATTCGTGGCTGGCAACCATGGTTAACAAGTTATAATAAGTGTCGTAGATAATTATATGGAATTTTTTAAAAACAATAAGATAATCATTCTTGCAGCCGTCATTTTGGTTTTGCTGGTAGGGTTACTAATCGCTGTGTGGTTATTGTCTGATCAAGGTGGTGAAAATACTGGATTAATGATTCCGAGTACTGATGGTGAGACGGTGCAAGTTAATGACTTCATTAGTACTTCGGAACAAGACTATGCTGAAGTGACGGTGTTTCTACAATCTGATAACTATGTCGTTCAGTATGATAAGGTTAACAATGTTTTTCAAATTGCCTTGACTGTGTTTTCGCAAGAAGAACTGAATCCGCTTAGGCAGCAAGCCGAATTAGCTTTAATTTCTAAATTGGGAATTACAACTGAAGAGTTTTGCAAACTTGATGTAATTGAAACAGTCCCTGATAATGGGGTAGTGGAACTAACTCATTATACTTTCCGGCCATTAATTTGTAGTCAAAGATGATAGATAATCCAGAGAATTTTCAGCAGAAACAGAAAAATTTAGCACCGTGGATTATCACCATACTTATTGCCGCGTGGTTGATAGGGTTAAGTATTTTAGGTGCGGGTTGGTTAATAGCGCAAGAAATTGCGAAACAGGGGACTGGCTTGGCTGGTGGCAGCCTAGAGCAACAAGGAATTAATTATCCGATAGACATCCAAATTC
The DNA here is from genome assembly GCA_035327465.1 of Candidatus Doudnaibacteriota bacterium. Classification (GTDB taxonomy): domain Bacteria; phylum Patescibacteriota; class Doudnabacteria; order UBA920; family UBA920; genus UBA920. The sequence goes on along the minus strand of DAOLDG010000069.1, from coordinate 1,048 downwards.
CGGAAAACGTCCCGCAGCAGGGGAGTGATGATGCGAAAGTAACAATTATTGAATTTGCAGATTTCCAATGTTCATTTTGTAACCAGTGGCATCAGGAAATCTACCCAAAATTGAAATCAGAATATATTGATACAGGAAAAGTTAAATTTGCGTTCTGGGATTTTGCTTTCCTCGGTGAAGAATCTTTTAAGGCGGCCGAAGCTTCAATGTGTTCTAAAGATCAAGATAAGTTTTGGGAGTATCACGATGCGTTGTTTAATGTTCCTGAATCTATTACAGAAACAAACCCTCTAAATGACACAGCTCTAAAACAAATTGCTAGTGATATTGGATTGAATACAGCCGAGTTCAATCAATGCTTTGATGCACGGATTCACAAGCCAATCGTAGAAGATTTAACTAATCAAGGGGTGAATTTTGGAGTGAATTCAACGCCGACAATATTTATTAATGGACTCAAATTTGAAGGTGTGCTTCCGTGGGAAACTTACAAGCAAATAATTGAAACAGAATTAGCAAAATGAAAATTTATCAGTTATTTATTATCCTCGCCTTCGCTTCTATTGTACTAAACCCAGTGATGGTTTTTGCACAAGCCGGAGAATTGCCGCAGTATAATCAAGGGGTGGATCAGAGCATTAAAGAATATCTGTGCACACCGACTGGCGATGGCTCCGATTTAGAGCGTTGTATTAATCGGCTTTACCGATTTGGGATTACGGCGGGTGCTTTGATTCTGGTAGCGATGGTGGTAATCGCAGGTTATCTATATATCACTGGTGGCGAAACTGCGAAAGGGAAAGCGAAATCTATGTTATTGAATTCGCTCACAGGAATGGCGATATTGTTAGGAAGTTACGCATTGCTGTACTTTATAAACCCGTCGCTCGTCGCGTTTAGGCCAATTCAACCACCGATTTTTGATGCTGAAGACATGCCAAGTTGTAGTGCCTTGGGATTAGGGGATGACTGTGTAATTCATGGAATCGAAACAGAAACTGCTACAGCAACTTCAGCTGGTGCAGGCAGAGCGGGTACTGCTGTTGCT
>DAOLDG010000068.1:0-4269 GCA_035327465.1 Candidatus Doudnaibacteriota bacterium | reverse complement strand
GGTAATAAAATTAAATTAATATACACGCTGAAAATTAAAAATCCAGTTGCGATTTTCATTAAAGTCCGCGAACCAGTAGGTAAATTGTAGGCTATCGCCGTTTGCCAAACCCCTGGCCCGCCGATAAATAACGGAAGCCAACCTAGAAAGGCAATCAACAAACTAGCAGTAGCCCAGTTAAAGTTTCCTTCTACATATTGAAAGAGTCGATACATTCGACTCCAAAATGGCGCGCGACTACGCAACAATTTAGGAATTAAGTGCGGGTAATATTCCACATTATATGCCCACCGACGTTTCTGCTTATACTGATTAATTAGCGTCTGCCAAAAAGAATCTGCCAGGCATGTGTCCAGTGAAATAGGAATAAATAATGGCACTACCTGATAATCCCCTTCATAATGCAAATAGCATTGCCAATAAATGAAGCCGTCTTCATTAATTAAATCTTTTTTCCAAAAACCCACATCCATCAACGTACGCAGTGGCATAGAATGAGAAGAGAAAGTGCGTAAACGGTTGGGGCGACTGCTTTCGGTAAACTGCCAAAACGAATTAGAAACCGACACCACACGAATAAAAGCTGGGCTATCCCAAATATTATTATTATAAATGGCAATCGGCTGATAACTGCGGCGATACGGTTTTTCGTTAGTAAGAAATTCATACATTACCCGAGCAAAATACTGCGGATGCACAATAGTATCACTGTCTAAGTTCGAAACCAGTACCACATCCGGATCGATCTCTAATTTTGTTAACTCTGGCAACAACGTAGAAACCGCATAACTTGCATTCGCGCTTTTACCTTTAATCTCGCCAGGTAAACCGTCTGGGTGGACTGTTACATAAAGTTTAAAAAAGATGTCCTGATACTCATCTACAACTGTTTGTGCAGTACGTTGGGCGATTTCCCCAGCCCGTTCTTCACTGGCTAACACGATAATCATCCGATCTTTAGGATATTCCGCGCCAGCCAAAGCCTCCAAAGTAGATTTCAACACTAAGTAGCTCTCATCCACATAGGGCACAACGACCAAGTGGTAAAAATCTCGATAAGGTCGATTAACCACGCCATTATTAATCGGCTGGGGCAACCGCGCAATTTGCTGGTGGAAAATCTTCCGCTCTAATCGCCGAGTAGCTCCACCCAAGCGTTTCTCTAGTAACGAGATTAATTTATCGCGCTCGGGTAATATCTCCACCAATTCTAACCAATCCCAAGCTACATAAATCCGAAATCGACGATAACTAGCTATCAAGTGACTAGCCACATTCAAAGCTTTAAGAACCCAATATAAATCGAAACAAATGATGAACACGGCGGCCCAAACTGGCTTAAAATACGAAAGTGAAATCGCACCAAAAAAGACTGTCCAAAAGGACAACCCTGGAATTACTTCCCAAAAACGATCTTTAGTAGTGCGATTGCGAAAAACTGGTTTTGACATGAATGATCTGAAACTAACAGAACGATTAATTTACTCGGAATAGCAAAAGTGCCGCGAATAACAAAATTAAATTCACCGCTAAGGTTATAGTGCTGGCCAACAATGGTAAAATGCGTTGATTAGATTTATTAAATTTTGTTAACGCAAAATTCACACCACTAATTAATAAACCAGCTAAAGGTAATTGCAATAACTGAAACCGATTCCCAATTTCACTTACACCGATGATAATATTATATCGCAAGGCCACAACCTCCGACGAGCTAAAAATTTTGAAAAGAATTACAACTAGTGTTATAATGAAAACAACACCTGCGGATAACCAAAACAGCCGAGCAATCCGCAAGAATTGTTGGCGGTTGGGAGTAAAAACTGTTGTATCATTACTGGCTTCCTGCATAGTGAATGCCTCTATTATAGCAATAAATCTCTCGAAGCAACATCGGACTAATATAGCCCATGACAACAAAACAAACATACCTTTTTATCGGGATACTCGCCTTGGCAGTTTTTTTTAGACTATTTTTAATTGGTCAATTGCCAGGAGGGCTATTTCCCGATGAAGCCGCCAATGGTTTAGATATCAACTCAATGCAGCAAGGTGATTTGCAGCCGTTTTATGAACGTGGAAACGGTCGTGAAGCCTTGTTTTTTTACATGCTTTGGGGTAGTGTGGAAATCTTTGGCAAAACTCCTTTCGCCCACCATCTGGTCTCTGGCATAGTCGGTATCTTAACAGTTATTATCACTTTTTTTGTAACTCGCAGGTTAGTATTGTTAGCAGATGAAAATGGCAACAAAGATCGCGCCACTTGGATAGCCTTGCTCGCGATGTTTTTTGTAGCGGTATCAACTTGGCATATTGTTTTGTCACGAACTGCTTTTCGTGCCAACCTTATTCCCCTATTCGCTAGTTTAACATTTTACTTTATCGTAGCCGCGGTGCAAGTAAAAACTCGAGCTAAACAATATTGGATGGCCGCCTTAGCGGGCACAGCATTCGCATTAGGCTTTTACACTTATATCGCTTATCGAATTTTAGCGCCAGTGTTTGCAATTATTGTTTTCTGGCCGATGTTAGTGGATATTTTCAAACAACCCCGCTTCCTACAAATTAAAAAATATTTTGCTCCCACGTTGCTAGCTGGCTTGGCTTTTACAATCTTTATTTTTCCGTTAGCACACTATTTTTACACTCACCCAGGCTCCTTTGTCGGCCGCAGTGGCCAAGTTTCGATTTTTAATCCCGAATTAAACCAAGGTGACTTACCAGGCACTTTCTTGCATGTCACTGGCCTAAGCTTGAAAGCTTATTTTTGGGACGGAGATTTAAACTGGCGTCATAACATCTCGGGCGAACCGTTTCTTTCGATTATCATTTCGCCGTTTCTCCTGCTAGGCATGATTCTAACGATTTGGTTTGCACTCCGCTATACCTTTTTACCCCACAAGTATCCCCGCGACTGGGTTTATTTCGCACTCGCTGGCTGGTTCTGGTCGATGCTACTACCAGTTGTAACTACAGCCGAAGGAATTCCACATGGTCTACGCGCAATCGGCACTATTCCAGTAGTGTTTATTATCACAGCTATCGGATTGTATCGTGTAGTAGAATGGGCCCATCTAATCACTAACAAATATTGGGAAGGATTATCGCACTGGAAACAACAATTTATTATTTTCCTTAAAACATTATTAATCGCCAGTTTTGTAGCAGCACTTACCTCACAAGCATATATTCTCTATTTCATTAAGGCAGCTAATAGCCCAGAGTATGCTTATGCGTTCCGCAGCGACTTAACTGTTGTGGCCGAATATCTAAACCAAGAAGGTGAGAAAACTAACACATATGTAGTGGTAGATAAGTTCTCGGTACAAACCCTAGACTACATGACTTTTGTCGACGGGCGGAACCCAAACAATCCTCGTAATAATCCGTATACTCAAATCGATCCAGAAGATTCTTGGCAGTTAACTAATTTACAGAGTGGGGATAAAATTGTGTTCACGCAATCTAGTTTATTTGATATTAAAAAATTTAAGGAATACCATCCTAATACTTATCGAGAACGACAAGTCCTTAATCATTTTGGACAAACCGTACTCGCTGTATACGTGGTCAACTAAATATGCAATCAATCCTTAACTTCCTAAACAAATATTGGATCTTAATCCTAATTCTTGTGGGTGGATTAGGGCTTCGTTTACACAACCTCACCAAAATTTCACTTTGGCACGACGAAGCTTTCTCGGCTTTGCTAATTAAGTATCCTTGGGGTGAAATGACTTACCGCATCGGGCTCGATGTTCACCCGCCACTGTATTACTATTTCCTCCGCATTTGGCACTACGCGTTTGGGCACTCGCTGTTTAGTCTCCGATTAATGTCGGTGATGTTTGGAGTTGGCACGATTCTCGTCTGCTATGCATTCGTGAAAAGATTTTTCGGTAGTACGCGCGCGGCACTAATTGCAGCCGCTTTAGTTGCTGCGAATCAGTTTCAGATTCAATATGTAACCGAAGCTCGAATGTATACGATGGGTGCGTTCTTTGCCATTCTTGCCGCTTACCTCTTAGGTTTAGCGCTTAATGCGACCAAGAATTACTACATCAATGGTTCGGGAATGAGACCAACAAAATTGAAGCTCTTCCTTTTTTACCTTGGCTTCACTCTGGCTGGTTCGGCCTTAATGTATACTCATTATTACTTACTCTTTTCAGTTGCAGCGCTAGGATTGTATGGAATGCTGTACTTATGGCTAACTTTTCGCTGGCAAATAAAACGCTATATCTGGCTAATTTTATCCGCAATTGGCAT
>DAOLDG010000067.1:0-4272 GCA_035327465.1 Candidatus Doudnaibacteriota bacterium | reverse complement strand
CGTTGGGGTCGATATCTAATTTGCGAGAAGCAAGCACTGGACCATGATCGACGAGTTCATCGAGGATGAAGATTGTGGTGCCAGTTGTTGTTTCACCATTGAGCAGTGCGAATTGCACCGGCGCCGGACCACGGTATTTTGGCAACAATGAAAAGTGAACATTGATAGTTTTTAAGGGAGGGATATCGAGCAGTTCTGGCGGCAGAATCTTGCCGTACGACACTACGATAAAAATATCCGCTTGGTGTTGGCGGAGGGTGCGGTGCAGTTCGGAGTTCCCTTTGACTTGCAGAGGCTTGTAAGTAAGCAAGTTGCGCCGAGCCGCTAGATTGGCAATCGGACTTGGGGTGAGCAGCTGCTTTCTGCCTACTGCTTTATCGGGCGAAGTAATGACCGCGGCAATAGTATGCTGTTCGAGCAGTTTGTCTAAAATTGGTACGGCAATTTCGGATGTGCCGAAGAAAATAATATTCACCCTATTAATTGGTCCTAGTTTATTCGGCGGTAAAGTTATTAGCCGAATGGATTTAATGTTAAGATTTAAATAATTTCCGGGCTTTTTAGATATTGTTATACTTTGAACTTTTTCAGTAATCTACGTAACACCTCGGCTTGGAGTTGGCAATCGGCGAGTGCGGTGTGTCGGTTTTCTGGAACCTGAATACGTAGATGTTCGGCTAAGTCTTCGAGAGAAAAACCAGCGAAACGTTTACGATTAGTGAGAAGTTTTTTCTTGGCCATATAAGCATAACAAAGCGGCCAGATGTCGAATACGTGGTAATCAAATTTATAGGACAGCTTGCATTGTTTGTAAGCTATGCGCAGCATCGCTGTATCCATGATGGTGCCATAGGCGGATAAAATAAGGTTAGTACCGAAAGTGCGCTGAAATTTTTGCAAAACCGATTTTAGTTTTGGAGCATTTTTGAGTTGATTCCAGGTAATTTGGTTTACAGCCATAGCTTCGGGATCTCGTCGTCCCCAGTATTTTGGCTGAATTAACGAGTTAAAACTTCGCTTTTCTTTGAGAGTTTTTTTATCTAACAGAATGCCAGCCAGTTCGATTAGTTCGTGTTTTTGGTAGTCTACCCCGGTGGCTTCCACATCGATAATAAGAAGATCTTTATTAAACATATACTAAGTAACTTATCTAGATTAATGCTCTAAAATAAAAATTAGGAGTAGTTGAGGCCTCTGTATTGCCGCCTTAGGAACATAATATGAATAGATGGATTTAGATTAACCATTAATGATTTTTCGTAAGACTTGAGCAGTGAGACGGGCGTATTCTAAACCGTTAGTAGCCTTCGGTAGATTAAATTGCGTTGCTAACGTATTTATTGTGGGGATTTTTTTAATTCCGATATGTAGTGCATAGATGTAGCTAAGCGACCACACATCCAGTACGTGCCGGTCGTATTTAAATGGCAGTAATGATTTTTTGAAGCCTTGCCTTAGAAACAGAAAATTTTGTACCGAGTTGGTAGCTAGAAGCGGTTCGTATCCTAAGTCGTTAATAAAGTCTTTAAGCACTTCGGTGAGTTTGGGGCTACGACGTAAGGTTTCAAATTCGATGCCAAGCTGTTCGGAGTGTTGATGCAACGTGCTGTCTAAAAAACTGACCTTGATGTAGGAGTTAAAAAAATTTTTTTCTAACAAACTATCTTTATCTAAAACTACTGCGGCAAGCTGGATAATGCTGTCGCGTTCTGGATCTTGCCCGGTAGTTTCGAGGTGAAAGACTAGTAAGTCTTTAATTAATTTCATAATTGGTTGCAGTCGTAAATAAAGTTTAATCGAAGGTTTATAAAAGCAGTTAAAGAAACTTAGCGTTGATACTTTTGTAGTAATTCCTGACCAGTTGTAATTTCTGTAAACTTATCCAGAATTAGAATTCTATTAAGATGGTCGATTTCGTGTTGTAAAACTCGTGCCAGAAAAGTATCGTCGGTAAGAGTGAATTTTTTACCCTCTAAATTATAAGCTTCCACGGTGATTTTTTTTGGACGTTTCACTTTTCCAAATACTCCAGGTATAGAAAGACAGCCTTCTTCGAGTTCGGTTTGCTCTGAAGAAGTTTTAGTGATTACCGGATTAATTATCGGGAAAGCTGGTAAACCCGCCTCCTCTAAAAAAATAATTGCTAAATTTAAATTTCGGCCGATTTGTGGCGCGGCTAAACCAACTCCATCAGCAGCTTTGCAAGTTGCAATCATATCTTTTACCAGTCGAAAGAGTTTTTTTTCTGCAGGAAGTGGAACTTCAGTGGTTGGAGTGCGTAAAACCTTTGCAGGAAGTTTAGAAATTGGAAGAATCATAAGAAGAATTTATTGTCACCGTAACTAATTTTATTTACTCGGTGAACAGTACAATTAGGTTTTCTGTTGTGTTTGGTTATACTTTTTAATTAAGTAAGCAAAAAGTTTGCCCGGATTTTCTACTTTGGGATTTTCGAGCACTTCACCAGCTAGGCGTTGCAAGACAGGGTGGGGGATTGTGCTAGCCATTTTTAAATAAAACCCAAAGTGACTGTGGTCTCCAAGTTTGGTGGCTAGCTCGTCTGCTAGCAAGTGGTTTGGAGAGTGGAGTTTGGGATTGCGCTTAGAAGGAAAGCGTTTATTTTTCGCTAAATTTTTGAGCGAATCCATATCGATATTATACCTATGATTGCTAGAAATATCTATGTTTTTTCGATATAATAGCCAGTATGAAGTATAGAATCCTTGCCGGCTTGCTTTTGGCCGGGTTCATTACAATGGCAGTATTAGAAGGCTTGCCACAGCGAGCGATGAACTGGGTAAAAACCGATCGTGATTGGAGCGAGCTGCTATCACGAGTGAATTTCCCACAATCTTTACCTGGACCTTTGTTTGGTCCATTAGATTTTAGCAATGCCGAATTAACACGCAATGGGGTAATTATCGAGACTAATCGCCACCGGGAGCAACATGGTTTAATACCACTTCGCATGAACGACAAATTAAATATTGCGGCAAAAGCAAAACTAGATGATATGTTTCGTCAACAGTATTTCGAGCACCAGTCGCCCGATGGAAAAACTCCGGCAGATGTTATCAAAGCGGCGGGGTATGAGTTTATCAGTGTAGGGGAGAACCTTGCACTAGGTAATTATCAAAATGATGTAGTATTAGTACAAGCCTGGATGGATAGCCCTGGCCACCGCGCTAATATTTTGGACTCTAAATTTAATGAAATTGGGGTTGCGGTTGGAAAAGGTATTTATGAAGGCAGGGAAGTTTGGATGGCGGTACAAGAATTTGGCTCACCATTATCTAATTGTCCTAGCCCAGAATCAAGTTTAAAACTTCGTATCGATGCGAACCGCACGCAAATTAGTAAAATGGAAGCCGAGCTTGTTACTAAAAAACAAGAGATTGATCGAGATAATTATCCTTCGCGAGCCGCTTACAATCAAGCGGTTGCCGATTATAATGAACTGGCCCGTCAACTTAATACTTTAATCGAGGTTACTAAAGGTTTGGTAGAAGCTTACAACCAACAAATTCAGAGTTTTAATCAATGTTTAGAACGTAATGTATAAGGCTAGATCAATTGGTCCAATTCAAATTTCCGCTCTTACTAAAGCGGAATTTTTGAACGAAGTTTTACGACGTATGAAAATGGGCGAGCAAACCTTCGTGACTACGCCTTACTCGGAGTTTTTATATGCGGCGTTACGTAGCGGGGAGGTGCGAGATTTACTTATGAAGGCCGATTTGGCTATTGCCGATGGTGTGGGCATTCTTTGGGCCGAGAGGTTTTTAGCTAAGCCGTTTCGCGCGCAATCACATTTTGGAAAAATTGTAGAATCATGGTGGCAAGTCATAATTAGCGGCGCACAAATTTTATTGCAGCCGCAATCGTTATACCAAACTGTGCCAGAAAAAATAGTAGGCGCCGAAGTATTCTTCGATATGTGCCAGATAGCAGTCGAACATAATTATACGGTGTTTTTGCTGAATGATTGGAGCGATTCTGCCGAACGCACGGCTGCGCTACTCAAGCAGCGCCACCCGCAATTAAAGGTCAGTTTTTCTACCAAAGCGCCAGATGATGCAAGTGTGGTAGCCGATATTAATGCTGCAGGCGCAGATATATTGTTTGTGGGCTATGGTCCGCTCAAACAAGAACGCTGGATTAATGACTACTTGCCGCGACTGCGCGCGCGCCTTGCTATGGGTGTTGGTGGCACGTTCGATTACGCGGCCGGGAACAAGCTACGACCGCCACGCTGGGTGCGTCGGCGAGGGT
>DAOLDG010000066.1:0-4355 GCA_035327465.1 Candidatus Doudnaibacteriota bacterium | reverse complement strand
ATATTACCGCGCGGATTGTTTCGGAAGCCAAAGCCAAGGCCGAGGCTATTAGCGATCGTAAAATTTTAGTATTAGCCGATTCTAGCTGGCCAAAAGGGGTAGTAGGTATTGTGGCTGGTAAAATTGCTGATACTTACCAAAAGCCTGCTATTATCTTGCAAACTGGCGAAACCGAAAGCACTGGTAGCGCCCGCTCGGCGCGAGGCTTCGACATCGTCGCAGCTCTAAAGGCGTGCGAGGCGCATTTGAGTCGGTTTGGCGGTCATAAGGAAGCCGCTGGGCTAACTTTAGCTAATGAGAAGTTAGACGATTTTTATATCGAATTGCTAAGGTATGCCGAATCGCACTGGCCCGAACAGTTGCCCGAAGCAATCTTAGAACTGGATGCGGAGTTATCGGAAGCAGATTTAAGCTTTGATCGTTATGACGAGATTGAGGCTTTGGAGCCATTTGGTGCAGGCAATCCCAAACCAAAGTTTTTAGTAACTGGGGTTAAACTGGCTTCTTACCGCAGCGTTGGCCAATCTCAAAACCATCTCCAATTAAAAGTTTTGGCTGGTGAAAAAATTTTAGATTGTATTGGGTTCGGGTTAGGTTATTGGGCAGGGCAATTAGAAGTTGGCCAACGGTTAGATTTAGCCGGTGAGTTATTGGCAGATTCTTGGAACGGTACAAAGAAATTAAAATTGCGAATTATCGAAATAAAATTAACTACGCCAGAGGTTATTACAGAGTTAACTGGCAGTGATGCAACCAATGAACCAAAAACAGAAATACAACAAACCACTACTGCTTAGCACCGATGGCGGTGCGCGCGGCAATCCTGGACCAGCAGGCTTGGGATTTGTAATCACTACTTCTACTGGCGAGCTTTTGATGCAACGCGGTCGTTATTTAGGCGAGACCACTAATAATGTGGCCGAGTATCAAGCGCTAATCGACGGATTAACTGCAGTCATTGAGCTGGGCGCAGATAGCGTGGTGATTCGAATGGACTCGGAGCTGATTGTAAAACAGATGACTGGAGAATATAAAATCAAGCAACCGCATCTGCAAAATTTAGCCGCACAGGTGCAGGCTCAATTGCAAAAACTTTCGCATTACGAATTTCAGCATGTTTTGCGCGAATATAATAAAGCAGCCGATCAGATGGTAAATGAAGCAATCGATGCCGCGCTTGGCCTATCGAAAAAACCCTTGGTATAGCCAAGGGTTTTAGCGTTTGATTTGAATTGAATACAATCGATTTTCGTTAAGCAGGAGCAGTTTCGACTCATCAGTAGAGATTAGCATCTGCCTAAGGGGAACACTTTCGTATAATTGGTAGCGGTTTTGCTGGTCGCGACTATCGATTTCTATAGCTTCACTACCCCCAGCTCCAGCAATAAAACCAAAACCAATATTTGGCATCACAATGGCGTTACTTAAGCCAGTAGTGGTGCGAGATAGTAGTTCTACCCGGTTAGAAATAAAATTATAGAAAAATATTTCGGTGGGGGTGTAAAAGGTGAGCCTTTGTTTGTTGGGATTGAAGTCAACTGCTAATACCGAATTTTTTAGCAAGTCTAATTGTTGATTTACTCGATATAAAGATTGTTCCGATAGCCAGAACAGCTCTTTTTGATTGGTGAGATAAAGTGAAACTGACTCTGCGCTGGGTAGGCTTTCTGCGAGCAGTAAAGTTTGTTTGCTTAGTGTTGCCCCGTCCCAAAAGTAGGTGGCAAGCTCATAATTGGGAGCGGTTGTGATTAAGTAAAGCAGGTTGCCGTGCACTGTGAAGCCAGATACATTTGGCAGGAGCTCGCGTGCTTGTTGACCATTGCCAACAATTAATCGATTCTGATTGAGTCCAAAAACGGCGTTATTATCTGTTAGTTCAATCTGGCTACTTTGTGCTAACAGTGCAGGCAAGGGTGTGAGGTTTAAAGTTGCAACATCCAGCAATGCCCAGCCCGAGTTAGATTGTTTGGCAAACAGCAAACCAGTTTTGCCAGTCGGTCTTAACTGGGTAATTGGTTGGTTAACCGATGTGGTGCGAATTTGGGCAGCACGGTCTAAATCGTACGTTATCAGTTGGTTATCGGATGTGGTGTATACAGTTTGGTTACCAGCGATTGTCATCACAGCCACGTCTTCGGCGATGATTTGTGGTTCATGACTTGGGAGTAATCGAATCGTATCGCTTAAAGATCCGGCGTAGGTAACTTGACCAGCTTGAACGTATAGTTGTTTCTTCCATGAATGGTAGCCCGTGTAGCGCACTTCGATTGCGTGTTGGCCAGGAGCTAGGAAGCGGAAGGTCGCTGGTGTGGTGCCGACTCGTTCACCATTTAAAAATACTTCTGCACCATTAGGTAAACTTTGTACGTCTAAAATTCCGGTGCCGCTGGGTGCGTTACTGATGAACGGTAAACCCTTGCCAGTCATATACAGGACAATTATTGGCGCCAGCACTAAGAATACAATGATGATAATTAGTAGTAGTAGATAGCGTGAGATTGAATCCACGGCAAAAATTTATTAATGAGTTTTCTATATTATAGCAGAGTTCGCCTGCTGTCTAGAGGTGATAATGGGCAGGAAAGGATTAATTGATTGCGGTAGGGTTTACCCGTACAAGTTTTGTCTGTACAATTGAAAGACCGAACAAATATTTATTGATATGACTTCAAAAGACGATAAATTTGTGATTTCTGGGGGAGGCGAACTTGGTGGGGAAATTGCAGTTGTGGGAGCGAAGAATGCTGCGTTAAAAGCGCTGGCAGCCAGTTTAATTTTAAGTGGCCCTAGTGTTATTAAAAATGTTCCGCAAATAGAAGACATCCAACGTTTAATCGATATTATAGATGATTTGGGGGCGGAAATTAAGCATGAAGGGCATGACTACTTAATAATTAACCCACAAATTAAAAAGGCGATTTTGGATCCGAATCTCCATCAACGAACCCGCTCTTCAATTTTATTAGCCGTTCCAATTTTACTACAACATGGTGAAGTCGAATTTGCATATCCAGGCGGTTGTGTAATTGGCAAAAGACCGATCGATTTCTTCTTAAACGGCTATCGAAAATTTGGAATTAATGTCGAAGAGCGAAAGGATGGATTTAAGCTGTTTGGTAGGCAATTAAAACCTGCTAAAATTGTTTTTAGTAGAGTGAGTGTTACCGGCACGGAAGCGATGATGATGTTGGCGAGTCGGGTAGTTGGTCGCAGTGAAATTATCAATGCGGCGATGGAGCCCGAGGTGGTTGCCCTTGGCGAGTTCTTAAATAGTTGTGGGGCAAAGATTGCTGGGTTAGGTACCCCACGACTAATCATCGATGGAGTTGCTGGATTATCGGGAGGAACTTTTACTACACCTCCAGACCGAATTGAAGCAGGCACTTTTGCGATTTTAGCTGCCGCCACAAACTCCCCGCTTACTGTTACTAATATTGTACCTCACCACATGGAAGTATTTTGGGAGTTGTTAAAACTGGCTAATGTGCAGTTTGAACTCGGCCCAGATAGTGTTAAGATGATACCATCCAGGCATCAATTGAAAGCTATTCCTAAAGACATAATTACCCACGAATACCCTGGATTTCCTACAGATTTGCAAGCTCCAATGGCGGTATTAATGACGCAGGCGCAAGGCCAATCGTTAATCTTTGAAACCATTTACGAGGGCCGATTATTTTATGTCGATTTACTCAACAGTATGGGCGCGGATATTTTTATGGCCGACCCTCATCGTGTCATGATTACTGGTCCAACTATCTTACAAGGCGCTAAGTTAACTTCACCAGATATTCGTGCTGGGATTGCGATGGTGATTGCTGGCCTCATCGCCAACGGCCAAACCGAGATTGATAATATTTACCAAATTGACCGCGGGTATGAACGGATTGAACAACGGTTACAAAGTATCGGCGCGAAGATAGAGCGGACAAAAAGTTAGTTTTTGTATTCTATTTCCCGCCACCCACTTCGGAGAGGGTAAGCTAGCGCCGCCGGCTATGGCCCGCTGTTAGGCTGGCGAAAGCCGTACCAGAGCGCCCTCGAAGAAGTGGGAGGCTAAATGAATTTTCTATTTATGTTACAGAATAAAATCGGCATAGACCTTGGTACAGCAAATGTGTTAGTGCATGTGCCTAAAAAAGGGATTATCATCAACGAACCGACTGTGGTGGCTGTGTCCTTGGATGACAACCGAGTTTTAGCGGTGGGTCAAGAAGCCAAAGAGATGTTAGGGCGCACGCCAGAAACCATCGTCGCTCACAGACCCATGAAGGACGGCGTTATTGCCGACTACCGCGTTACCGAAGCTATGCTACGTTACTTTATTAACAAAGCTTTGGGGAAGGTGCGTTTTT
>DAOLDG010000065.1:0-4407 GCA_035327465.1 Candidatus Doudnaibacteriota bacterium | reverse complement strand
AACAACTTCTTGTGCCAGCTTTTGCGCCATTGGTGCGCCTTTGCGGGCGCGGGCAGCGGCAATCATCCACTTCATACCGAGAGCGGTACGGCGCGGTTCCTGCACTTCCATTGGCACCTGATAGTTAGAACCACCAATACGACGACCTTTAATTTCCATAATCGGAGAAACGTTCTTTAAAGCGATATCAAAGACTTGGCGCGGATCTGTAATTTCGGCTTCTTTATTCGCCTTCATTTTATCTTCAACAATATCGAGCGCAGAATAAAAAATCTTCTGGGATACGCTCTTCTTGCCGCGTTCCATTAAATAATTAATGAACTTGGCGTACTTCACACTGCTAAACTTTGGGTCTGGTAGCGGAGTGTGTTTTTCAAAACTTCTTGCTCTTCGTGGCATATAATTAGTTCTTTCTTTCGTTTATATCTCCCCTCCTCTCTGAGGAGGGGTGGCCGAGCGAAGCGAGGACGGGGTGGTGAAACCCATCCGGCGCTTCGCGTCACCTCCCCTCATTGAGGGGAGGAAAATATTATTTAAGCAACTGCGCTCGCAATGACAGTGAGATTAAGCAGCGCTTGCCGCTGGCTTCTTCGCGCCGTACTTAGAACGAGAGCGTTTTCGACCGTCAACGCCTAGGGTGTCGAGTTTACCACGAACAATGTGGTAACGAACACCAGGTAAATCTTTTACACGACCACCGCGGATCATAACCACGCTGTGTTCCTGTAAGTTATGCCCAACACCAGGAATGTACGCGAGTACTTCCATACCGTTGGTAAGTTTAATCTTGGCTACTTTACGCAAAGCCGAGTTTGGCTTTTTTGGAGTAGTTGTATACACCTTCAAACAAACACCGCGCATAAATGGCGCGCCGGTCGGAATGTGTAAGACCTTATTCTTGATGAGGTTCTGGCGACGCTGCAATGCCGGAGACTTACTCTTAGTAGTCTGCGGCTTGCGCGGCTTGCGAACCAATTGATTAATAGTTGGCATCTACTAATGACCTTTCTTTTATTATTCCCCTCCTCTTTAAGGAGGGGTGGCCGAGCGAAGCGAGGATGGGGTGGTTATAACCCCTCCGGCGCTTCGCGCCACCTCCCCTCAATGAGGGGAGGAATAAATTAGCTGGGATGACACGTCCCTGTTTATTAATTATTACCCTGCTTTGCTAAAGCTACGCGGGGTGTTTCGTCTCAAAAAATGGAGCGAAACAAAAACTGACCTAAGAGTCAGTCTCTTTGGCTCGCGCACGCGGTACTCTGACGAAGCCTTGTCAGATAACTTCCCGCTTAACGCGACAATGTGTCAGTAATTCCTTCAGTTAGGGGCTTCAAATGAATTATATATAAATTTTACATTAAAATAGGATTTTTGGCAAATATAACACTATATTGACACGATAGTATATATGTGGTATAATTTTTTCATTAGTTTTATCTAAAAATGGAGGAAAATATGACAAAGCAAAAAACCAATATCATCTACGTTATGGCCAGAGAGCTGTTTCAGCTCGCAACCGGAACTTATATTCCAGAAGTTGCTGGCTTCGAAAAGGTAGAAGTTGTGGTTACAAAATCTCCGGATGGCAGATTACTACAGGTCAAAACAGATCAGGGTGGCGAAGTAAATTTATTCGCCGACGATGCTCTGGGAATAACTTGTTGGGGCCAAGGTTTTCGCATACCTGGACCAACCTCATACAAAGACCAACTACGCCAAGCCATTGCTGTTTCCATATTTTCGCAAAAAATTTTGGAATACAGCGATGCGGAAGTAGAGATTAATGCAGGAGAAAAAGCCCGAGTGCTCAAGAATCACAATACCTGGTCAGAAGCAAATCAACTTGTGCCTGCTAATTATGGCAAGTTAATTGTTGTTTATGAAGAACAGGGGGTTGGTCTGCCAGTTTTGTACCGTAAATTTATCGTGCGGAACAAAGCTAAGCATAACCAGATGGTGTTGGGGACGATATCAGCAATCTGTGAAAAGTTTCCCCAAACCCGCTCTGAGGCATTCGACCGCGCCCTCAAAGAGCAATGGGAGCCTTTCGCTCTCAATGCAGCTGAGCAGTACTACTCCACCGGCAGTATGGTTACCTAGGCTCTCACAACAAAAACAATTAGCCCCAGCTTAAAAAGCTGGGGCATTTTTTATTGTTAGTTCTAATTTAGGTTAATAGAAATAAGTTCAGATTAAATATTCTGAAGAAAATATCTACTACTGGCCACAAAACCCAGCCTAAAACACCGAGCAGAAGTAAGATAATGATAAGGAAGAAGCCAAATCGCTCGAACTCTAAAATGCGGTACATGATTTCATCTGGAAGCAAGGATGCCAAAATCTTACTACCATCCAGTGGTGGTATAGGCAAAAGATTAAAAGTTCCTAGAATCAAATTAATAAACACTGCGTACGTCCAAATCTTCTCCATAAAACCAGTAACCAACCCTAGTGTGATTGGAATAGCAAATAAAATTGCCAACAAAAAATTACTAGCTGGCCCTGCAATCGAGACTAATGCCATACCAAGCTTACGCGGTCGTAAATGTTCGAACATTACTGGCACCGGTTTTGCCGCACCCAGCAAAATAGGACTGCCGACCGCAATTAAAATCCCAGGTAATAATATCGAACCATAAGGATCGATATGAGGGATTGGATTAAGAGTAATACGTCCAGCGTCGCGCGCGGTACTATCCCCTAGTTTCTCGGCCACTAACCCGTGACAGATTTCATGCACAATCACCGAAAATAAAATAATTGGTAATATTATTAATAGGTTGGAAAAATCCATGCAAAATCCTTTCTAAAAAATACAAATATCCATTGAATAATTATGAACCAGAAAATGCTTCCTTTACAACAAACTCGTCCTTGATTAGTTTAACAAAGTGTGTTAGAATCACCAAGTATCAATTTTAAATATTCAATTCAGCTTTTGCTGAAATACAGGAACTCCCATGCCAAGAATGTGCACTGTCTGCGGCAAAACTTACTCAAAAACTATCAAACGTTCTCACTCTATGCGCGCTTCTATCGTTCGATTGAAATCCAACCTACAATGGACTCGCAACGAAGCTGGAAACCGCGTTAAAGCTTGTACTCGTTGTATTAAGGCGAAAACTAAGAAATTGACTAAAGTTTCTGCCTAAAAGATTTATTAAAACCCCGCGCTGTGCGCGGGGTTTTGTGTAAGAGCAGGGCAACGGATATCTCCGCTCGAGCCGCAGGGCTACGCTTCAGAGGATTTTCTGTTAAGAAAATCCTCTGAGCTGGGCCCAGAGCCTCTCGCTAAAGATATCCCTTGCCCTGCTTCAAAGGGAAGTAGAAAGAGAAAACATTCTTCTTACTCCTCTCTTTATTTGCTGGCGGGTGGCGCTGCCGGAGGCCCTCCAGTCGCCCGCACACAGGAGGACGACTGGAGGTGGGCAGCGACAGGACCCGCCAGCACCATACTAAAACCCCGCGCGCAGCGCGGGGTTTTAAATTTTTAATGATGTTCAGCGGCATCGGCTTCGGCCTTGGTTTGATGTACTGTACCGTCGGGATGTTCTGGTGGTGAATAAACAGTAAATAACTTAATTGGTTCAGAGCCCGAGTTTATAAAATTATGCTTTAGTCCTGCAGGAACGTTCGCTACATCCCCTGCTGCGAACTCGTATTCTTCGCCATCAAATACCGCTTTTCCACTCCCTGAAACAAAATATAACATCTGATCCAAATCGTGGGTCTCTTCACCTATTTCTTCCCCCGGCAATAAGTTCATTAACACTAATTGAGAATGCTCGTTCGTGAAGACCACTCGCCGAAAATCGGTATTATCTAAAGTTTGCTGTAAGATGTTTTTACTAATCATACATTTGCGCTCCTTGCCAATATACTACCAAACGTCGCACAAATTTTACAATTTCCTCCCAAAGTAATATCGAAGAGGCTAAGCCAAGTACAATAGCCCATTCCCGAAGAGACATGTCTGTTGTGCCAAGCATGGCTTGAAACGGACCCCAATGTACCGCCAATACCTGAAGCGCTACTACAATCACCAAACTTATTGTGAGCCATTTATTAGTAAACAAATGACGGAAAGCCGATCGGGTAACACTACGGCAATTGTACGCATTAAACCATTGGAAAACAGCCAAGATGGTTAGTGTCATGGTTTGGGCTTTCACTAAATCGCCTAAGTCACGATACATATCAAACAAATATAAACCACCGGCAGTCATAATAAGTACCATGGGTAGCATTCGAGAAATCATTTGACCGTCTAACATAAATCGGGATGGCTTCCGGAACGGCTCGCGCAACAAATTGCCAGTTTTAGGTTCGCCAGCATAGGCAATAGTTAAAAACCCATCAGTTACGAAGTTTAGCCATAAAATTTGTACGGCAGTGATTGGTAATGGC
>DAOLDG010000064.1:0-4602 GCA_035327465.1 Candidatus Doudnaibacteriota bacterium | reverse complement strand
ATCAGTAGAAGTAACCATCACCAAGCCGTCATCTTCGATATCGATTTTCACACCCGGACATTCGGCAATGATAGCATTAATGGTTTTACCACCGCTGCCGATAACGTCGCGAATTTGATCAGGCTTGATCATGAAGCTGGTAATGCGCGGCGCGTAAGGAGAAAGTTCTGGTCGAGGCGCAGCCAACGCTTCTTTCATTTTAGAAAGAATATGCATCCGTGCAGGCTTCGCCTGTTCGAGTGCTTGAGCAAGAATTTTTGGCG
Organism: Candidatus Doudnaibacteriota bacterium; assembly: GCA_035327465.1. Taxonomy (GTDB): domain Bacteria; phylum Patescibacteriota; class Doudnabacteria; order UBA920; family UBA920; genus UBA920. The sequence continues at coordinate 4,339 of DAOLDG010000064.1, read as the reverse complement.
TCAAACCCTTCACTTTAATATCCAACTGAAGAGCAGAAATCCCCTCTTCGTTTCCTGTAACTTTGAAATCCATATGACCGTTGAAATCTTCGATTCCAGCGATATCGGTAAGAACTTTGAAATTCTCTGGGTTGCTTTCATCCATCACCAATCCCATAGCAACGCCACCGATAATAGTTGAAATCGGCACACCGGCATCCATCAAAGATAAAGTTGAACCACAAGTGGAAGCCATCGATGTGGAGCCATTAGAAGACATAGTTTCGGATACTAATCTCATTGTGTAAGGGAAGTCGGCTTGGGCAGGAAGAGCAATTTCGACCGCGCGCTCTGCCAACGCACCATGACCAATTTCACGACGCCCCGCACCGCGATTTGGCGAAACTTCACCAACGCTGTAACCTGGGAAGTTGTAGTGATGAATGTATCGCTTGGCACGACCCTCGGAAGGATCGTCCATATCATCTAAAAGTTGTTCATCGCCTTTGCTACCCAAAGTCACAATAGTTAAAATCTGGGTTTCGCCGCGAGTAAACAACGCGCTGCCGTGAGCACGCGGCAACACCCCAACTTCGGCAGTAATCTGCCTGGTTTCGTCTAAGCGGCGGCCATCAACGCGACGTTCTTTTTCCAAGATTTGCTTCTGCTGATACTTCTTCATAATCTTGTCGATGCTCGCTGCCACTTCTTTGCCAATATTTATGCCGGGCAACTCGCCAAGTTCGGCTGTAACTTGCTCGGTGATTTCGGTAACCAGATTGAAGATATTGAGTTCGCGATCGGCTTTTACAGGAACATAAAGCGTGGAGTCAATTTTATCATCGGTTAGCAACTCGGTAACTTTATCCATAACTTCTTGTGAGTAAGCTTTCAAGACTGGTTCAACTTTTGATTTACCAATTTGAGTGCGCAAGTCTTCTTGCGCCTGACAAAGTTCTGCTAAATGTTTTTGAGCAAACTCAATACCACCTACAATATCTTCTTCGGGAACTAAGTTAGCGCCGGCCTCTACCATTATGATATGCTCGGCGGTTCCGCAAACTACCAAGTCCATCGCCGATTTCTCGCGGGCAGAATTTACTGGATTAGCAATGTACGCACCATCAACCTTTGCCACGCGAACGCTTGCCACTGGTCCGTCAAAAGGGATATCCGAAATATGCAACGCCATTGCCGCGGCGTTCACAGCCACGAGATCGGCATCGTTCTCACCATCCACAGACAAAATCGTCGCTACAACCTGAACGTCGTTGCGCATATTGTCTGGGAACATGGGGCGCAAGGTACGGTCGATGACACGACCGGTGAGAATAGCATCGTCGGTGGGGCGCCCTTCGCGCTTCATCCAACGACTGCCTTTGATTTTTCCGGCAGCGTACAGACGTTCTTCGTAATCGACTAGCAATGGGAAAAAATCCATGCCTTCGCGTGGTTGCTTACTCATTACTGCAGTTGCCAAAACGATAGTATCGCCCAACTGCGCCAACACTGCGCCATTCGCTTGACCAGCCAACTTGCCGGTCTCGAACTTCCACTCCACTCCTGCCACATTGGCAGAAAATTTATTAGAACTCATATAAGTTCTCCTCTTGCATCCTTTTGAGTGGGAAGATTTCCAAAGTTTTAAACTCTGATTCTCGGTTCCCGCCTTCGGCGGGCCCGAGAATGACATAAATTCAAAACCTTGGGAACCTTTTAACCTACTATAAAGGAGTGCGCTTAATTAATGTTTTACTACAATGAAATGAAATCTAACTTTAAGACCCCCGGAGTTTATCATCCAACTGTGATGCCCAGAGACAACACCGTTAGGTGGTGTCATTTAATATCGGTATAAATATTAAAGTCTCTCAAAAACAAATCTGGATTAGGAGTACTGCCATACAAAAGATGTCCTATATTCTCTTCGTACATATTCTCGGGCTTAGCGCGGTCTTTACCGCGGAGTTTCTGCCAGTGCGTCCAAGTCTTTATAAACCGCTGATAAGTTTCGGAGCCCGGGACACCGTAACGCGCTTCAATCTGTTGATTTTTGATGTCGTTTACTTTCCTAATAAACTGATCTTTATGTTCTTCTGTAACGTGACCCTTAGAGCGAACTTCATCTTTAATACTCTGTATTTCTGAATCTGCAAGAAGCTTATTAATGATTTTCTGATTGCACTCAATCCAATCTTTTTCGAACTCTTCTGGGTCCCAGGAAATGTCTTCTAAATTATCCATAATCACTACAAAGCCTCACCAAAGAAGTGAGGCTTAAAATATTAATTTGAATCGCGCTTTAACTTTAACTTGTCGGCGATTTTTTCGTAACGGGTTTGGTCTTCGCCTTTTAGATAACGGAGTAAACGTCGACGATTACCAACCATCTTTAGAAGTCCACGACGAGAGTGGTTATCTTTGCGGTGGGTCTTAAGGTGGTCGCTAACTTGCTCAATCTCTTTGGTGAGAATTGCAATCTGTACTTCAGGGGAGCCAGTGTCGTCTTTATGTACTTGAAACTTCTTGATGAGGGCGTCTTTTTCCTTTTTAGTTAACATATACTTGTTTGCTCTGCGCAGCCTTGGCGAAACAGAGTCCTTTATGCACGATGACAGCAGTATATTTCTGCCACGTAATTAATTTACTTCTATACTATAACAATTCCCAGCAAAAATAGCAAGTTTCGCGCTTGTCGCACAATTGAACGTTTTACGGCGCGTTACATGATATAATACCTAAAAGGCTAGTAAACGCTCAAAATGGCAGAAACAAAGACTAAAAGCAAAATTGAAAAGTATATTCAAGACTTTCTTGAATATTGCGAAATCGAACGCAATAAAAGCGATTTAACAGTGCGTAACTACGCTCATTATTTGGCGCGCTTCTCTGCTTTTGCTAAAGCTAATAGTATTAATCGCCCTGAAGATATCGTTTTAGACACCGTCCGAGCTTATCGCCTTTTTCTCAATCGCCTCGAAAGCAATAAAGGCAAACGCCTCAAACTAGCTACTCAAAACTACCATGTTATCGCTTTGCGTGCTTTTCTGAAATACTTGGCCAAGCGCGATGTGGATACGCTCTCGGCAGAAAAAATTGAACTTGCTAAAAGCCCTAGCCGTGAAGTTTCGGTAATGACTCCCGAAGAAGTTATTCGCATCAAAGCAGCCACTAAAGAAGAGAAAAACGAAATGAATCGACTGCGCGACACTGCCATCTTAGAAATGCTCTTTTCGAGCGGGATTCGTATTTCGGAGCTGGTTCAACTTAAAATTAGCCAACTTAACTTTAAAAGCGGCGAATTTACAGTGCGCGGTAAGGGCGACAAGCTACGACTGGCATTTATGTCTGAAGACGCAATAAAAGCTTTGCAAATTTATTTAAAGAAGCGTCATGATAATAATCCAGCTTTGTTTGTGAGTCATTCGAAGATTGGAAACTCTATAGAGAAGCAAATGGAATCTGTTGGTGGAAGCTCCAAAGTTCCGGGATTAACAGCGCGTAGCGTGCAACGGTTAGTGCAAAAATACGCCATGCTGGCAGGAATTATGCATAAAGTTACACCGCACACTTTTCGCCACAGCTTTGCCACCGATTTGTTGCAAAATGGCGCCGACATCCGCAGTGTGCAAACCTTGCTTGGCCACGCATCAATTACCACCACGCAAATCTACACCCACGTCACTAACCAGCAACTCCGCGACGTGCATAAAAAATTTCACAATAAAAAATAGCAAAAGATGGGCTATTGGTGAGCTGGGAAAAATTTCTGACCCCGCTTGACGAAGCGCGAACCTGGGCTATAATGATGTCTAGTCTCAAAATCCAGCCTCAGGAGGATCCATGAAAAAGCTTGCATTGTTCATCGCCTTGTTGTTTGCATTTGCGTTTTTGTTGTCCTATGTAAAAGGCCAGTCCGAACTAACCGAATCTACCAGCTCGCTGCCGACTGAACGCCGTTACCATAATTGGAAAATGGCATGGGAAAGCAGCTACGACTCACAACTAAACACCTCAAATCAAGTCCCGCTCATCGAGCAATCGCTTCTGCAAAACTCGATTGAATTCCGAAGCATTGGGCCAAAAAAAATCACCTGGCTAAAAACCAATACTGCCTACAGTACTAACCACCGCCAGCAGTCGAATTACTTCACTGGTTTTGAAGCAGGTTATTCTCACAAAATTAGTAGGCTCGAATACACCGCTGATTTAGAAGTTGGCTATACCAGGCACTTTAACTTTGGCCGTGCCGGCGGAGAAATCGCCAAAACCTTTCGTGGCGAACAATTACAAATCCGGCCATTTGCCCGTGTCGACTACTACTTTCCGATCGATAACTTTGGAGATATTCGTACCAATC
>DAOLDG010000063.1:0-4643 GCA_035327465.1 Candidatus Doudnaibacteriota bacterium | reverse complement strand
CCGCAACCATGCATCAAAATTAAAATCCGAATTCACTGCTTGATTATTTACATCGGTAATTACGTCACCACCGCGCAGTCCAGCGCGAGCCGCCGGCTGATTTGGCGCTACCCCAATTACTCTCGCCCCGCTAACCGTTACTAAGGCCCTTGCCTCTACTTCATTAAGGATTTGATAAGAAAAACCAAAAGCAGGTCGGACAAACGCCTTCTCATTAGCCAGTAGATTATTAGCCATTTCGCGAATATCTTCCACAGCAATCACGGTTTGACCATCCCAAACTCCAATCATCCGTCCAGAGAGATTTAACACTGCGCTCCCCATTGGGATTGGCTCAATTAACTGTAAGTCGACACTGCGAGATACTCGATCGCTTTCTTCGATTTGTCCAGCAATATCGGTACTCAACCTCTTTACAAACCCAGTATAAAATTTAGCTTGAGGGCTCCCTACCGAATTTTGAATCATCACTACTTGTTGTCCAACTCGCAAATCCCGAGGTTCTGCAGGGGAAAATACCGACAACGAACGAGCTGGAGTTTGAATTAATACCAAATCCGAGGCTGGATCGGAATAAACCGCTTCTACAGGAAATAGCTCGCCTGTACTGGTAACCACAGCATAAACTTTACCAGTCGCCGAAAAGGCCGCTTTGGCGCTCACAAAATAACCGTCGCTCGTCCAGTTTACCGCATTACCTGCGGCAACTAACCTATCGCCGTCAAAATAAATTAAGGTGGCAGTTTTGGTTGCAGCGTTCTGGGCAGTGTCTATTACATCACTGTTATTGCTAACACGAACGGTTTCGCGGTTAGTCACTACAATTGGCGCTTGTGGATTAAACAAATTAAACCGCCTTGCCAAAGAGGTCGTAGACAGCCGCGCAGCTAAATAATTGCCGATTAATAGGTCGACTGCCAACATCACGATAATTAACCCGACTGCGAATGAAACGATTTTAAGTTTGCTCATAAAAAATTCTCAACCTTGAATGGTCCAAGGGGTAGAGATTAAAATCAACCCGCTTAGAATTAATACCAATAATAAATGAAATTGAATTTGTCGTCGTGACAAGCTCTGATATAAGTAATGATAATATATTGTCCAAAGTAAATACAAGACATTAAAACTAATTATTGCCAAAACCGAAAAGTGGAGTGGTAAAAATTGCGTAATCCAAAAAAGTTGTGCGGCGAATAATCCCAACACCAGAGCCGCAAACCACTTCACCTGATTACTATGCGGCACAGCCTCCACCGACACGCGCACCAACATTGTTGTCCCTAAAAAAATTAACCCCAAATACAATAAACCAGATAACGGGAAGTAAAAATGAAAGCCGTATAATCCCAAAAATAAACCTGCTAAAGAAATTAAAAAAATATTCCAGCCTAGCTGTTGACCCTTGTTAGCTATTAAAGTTTCGAACACAAAAATCAAAATAAGACCAACAAGCAAAAGAAATGTGCGCACTGGACCAAACGGCACGATTAACAATAAGCCAAACCACACAAACACAAACAATGGCACTCGCAGTAATAACCAAAGCGTATAAGCTTGCTGCGAAAGCAGGTAGCGCCAGTTATACAAAGTTAAGATGGTTAAATACAAAGCTAAACCACCCAGCAAATACCGAAACACTGGACCACTCACAGTTAAAAAATGCAGCATCGCAACAAAGCCAATACCGAAGAAAGCGCTCACAAATTTATGATAAAAGGGGTTCATGGTTGGCGCGCCGAGCGCGATAATGTTTAAAAAATACAATTCCTGCAAAAACCAGCATTAAGCCAGATGCGACCATATTCTGCTTAATTGAGCCAAAGTATGGGCTATCAATCCGCAAAATCTCCGTGCAAAACCTCACCAAGCCATAAAGTCCTAGCCAGAGCCAAAAACTGCTCCCGCTAAACCTTAACCAAGGCCTTTTTTGGGTAAGTCGAGAAAAGTTTAGCAGAATTACTAAAATCAGTAAACCAGCTATGGCTTCATATAAAAACAACGGGTGGAAATACTGCTCACTAAAATATGGCGATAATCGAAACTGTGATGGTACATACATTTTCCAGGGCAAGGTCGTTGGCCAACCATACGCTTCATAATTAAACAAATTCCCAAAACGCCCGATTAAATGCCCAAGCACCACGCTAGGCGCCAACCAATCTAATAATTCGGCATACCGCAACGTTAAGCCGAACAGCTTCCGAATCAAAAGCAAGGCCACAGCCCCACCAAGAATTGCTCCAAAGATACTTAATCCACCCTGCCATACCATAATAATCTGGCCCTGGTTAGCCACATAGTAATCCCAAGAGGAATAAACATGATATAATCGCGCACCAATAAACCCGCCTAACAGTAACACCAACACCAAATTATCAACTTTGTCTCTGGGTACACCAAACTCTGGCGCGCGGTAGTAGGCTAAAGTATAACCTGCCACAATCGCCACACCGAGAATTAATCCGTAATACTGAATAGTTAATCCGGCGATTTGTAAGTTTTGCGGTAATATAATCTGCCCTGGGAAAATTTTGCCGAACAGTAACCATCCCATGATGATGAAAATCAATCCCACCAACAACCAAGCAGATCTTTTCATAAAATTAATAACGATCTATTTCTCTCGAAGAGTTAATCATCCTAAATTTTAAAACAAAACTTCCTGCCGCTCTACCCCAACGCGACTGATTGGTTCCTTGCAACTAATTGGAGCTTCTTTGATTGTAAAATAATCTCGATACAGCACTTTTTGATTAGTTAACGCATACTCATAAACCTGCTTGGTTACTCTAACATCGTCCAAACAATACTTTTTTAATTGCTCCATTTTTCCATTTTTATAATAGAGTAATGCTTCTAAACCATTTCCAGACTTTCCACTTCCTAAAGTAGCTTGAGCGACAGCTTCCAATCGAATTTTATGTCCAATTACTTTCTCAATCTCTTCAAGTAAATCGTACGTCGGTAACTCGTTTAAGGGAAAATTCATGTAAGGCTGCAAGACTTCAAAATCGAACTGTTTAATATTAAAGCCGATAACCTGATCCGCAGACTGCAGTAACGGCCCTAGACGAGGCAACTCGTGCTCCTCGTAAACTTCGTAAACATCACGAATATAATCATAAATGCCGCACACCGAAACTTTTAACAGATGGTTTTTACCGCGCCCACCTACTTCTTCAAACGATTTCTGGGTTTCCAGATCCAAAACGATTTTCTTGAGCATTTTTGTTTCTAATTTATCTTTTTTGCTAAATCTATTATATCAGAGCTGGTTCTCTATTCAAGTTTTTCCGCTTATTTAAAATGGTTTTTCTGATTTTGAGCTGTTACTGATTGACAGAATGGCAAAATCTTAGTATAATTTTTTCACGTTTCCTCTCGATGCAATCAATTGTTAGAGAGAGGATTCGGTTGCCCATGGCATAGACGGCCAGATTGGGGCAACCAAAACGGCTTCTGCGGTTTGGAAGCCATGCGTCGAACCTGTGAATGGGTCTAAAACACGACGCAAAATGGGGGCCGCATCTTACAAGATTCCAGCTCCCATAAAAATCTACACAGGAGGTAATAGAATTATGTAGGGCGTGGGCCCGACAAATAATAATTAGATATTTAAAAGCAACAGCTGCCGTGGGGCGCTAGCAAGCGTATGCCCACGGCAGTCTAAAAAATCAGATTTAATTTCCTCCAAGAGAGCGGTATTGCACCGCTCGGGGCCAGTAATTGTGCTGGCCTTTTTTCTTTGCCAAATTACGCTTAATTTTGATATAATAAGCTATAATCTTAAACAAATTTATGGACAGAATTCACATTTCGGAACTACCCGAACATACAAGCAAACAGGTTACTCTTAAAGGTTTCTCTCATGCAATTCGTGATCAAGGCAAAATTAAGTTCATCGTATTACGTGATGTTTCAGGTTCAGTTCAGGTTGTAGTGTTAAAACCAGAGCTCCTAGACTCACTGAAGCATCTTTCATTAGAAAGTGTGATTGAAGTAACAGGAGAAGCCAAAGCTGAACCCAAGTCTGCAACTGGTTACGAAATTACTGCAATAAAAATAGAGGTTCTCTCCCCTGCCGAGCCAGAATTACCGATTCCGGTATTTAATAAAGGTGGCGAGGAGCCAGATCAACAAGTTCGTCTCGACTGGCGATTCTTAGACTTACGTCGTCCCGAAAAGCAACTCGTGTATAAAGTTTGGACAGAATTTGAACGCGCATTAACAGACTACTGCGTATCTAATAATTACATACAGATTCACTCCCCAAAACTAATGAGCAGTCCGAGTGAATCAGGGGCTGAACTCTTTGAAGTACAGTATTTTGACCGCAAAGCCTATCTAGCACAATCGCCGCAATTCTATAAACAGATGGCGATGTCTGCGGGATTTGAAAAGGTTTTTGAATTTGGTCCAGTTTTCCGAGCTGAGCCCTCTTTTACAACCCGACACGCGACTGAATTCCAAGGCTTCGATTTGGAAAAATCTTATATTCAATCTCATCAAGATATCATTGCAGAAGAGGAAATAATGCTGGCGAAAGCAATCGAGCAATTGAAGCAGAAATTTGGAAAAGAAATCGAAACTACTTATAATCGTGAAATTATTGTTCCATCACTCCCCTTCCCTCAAATCAC
>DAOLDG010000062.1:0-4717 GCA_035327465.1 Candidatus Doudnaibacteriota bacterium | reverse complement strand
CATCCCCTAACCCATCCCTCACAAGGGAGGGGAAATATACTAATTTAGAAGCCCATACCGCCCATACCGCCAGGCATGCCGCCGCCCATATCCGGAGCAGCAGTCTTAGGCTCGGGCTTATCGACGATAATGGTTTCGGTGGTCACCAAAGTAGAGGCAATGGATACGGCATTTTCTAACGCCAACCGAGTGACCTTCACTGGGTCCACAATGCCAGCAGAAATCATATCTTCCTTTTTGCCTTGTTCCCATTTCATTTCATCAAAGTTGGCGAAATCGTAGCCAGTGTGCCCTGCGGCAGTTTGAATATAAGTAATAATTCCGGAAGGCTCGGCGCCGGCGTTCTCGGCAATCTGACGCAGTGGTGCTTCGAGCGATTTGCGCACAATCATGGCGCCACGCTTCTCGTTTTCCTGGAAATAATCACCAGAAGAAATCGCTTGCTCCAAAGCTGGGGCAATTTTGGCGAGTGCTGCGCCACCACCGGCGACTATCCCCTCTTCTACAGCGGCGCGAGTAGCATTGAGTGCATCTTCAATCTTAAACTTCTTGGCTTTCATTTCGGTTTCTGTAAAGGCGCCGACTTTGATAACACCGATGCCGCCAGCTAAGCGCGCCATGCGTTCTTGGAGTTTTTCTTTATCAAAATCGGAAGTGGATTCTTTGATAGCCGCTTTAATCTGATTAACGCGTTCGGTGATAGCAGTTTGTTCACCCGAACCATCTACAATGGTGGTGTGGTCTTTGGTAGCCACCACTTTGCGGGCGCGGCCGAGCTGATTAATTTCGGCTTTGTCTAAAGACAGGCCGAGTTCGGCAGTAATCACTGTACCGCCGGTTAACACCGCGATATCTGCCAGCATTTCCTTACGACGATCGCCAAACCCTGGAGCTTTCACTGCTAACACGCTAAAAGTCCCGCGGAGTTTGTTCAATACAAAAGTAGTAAGAGCTTCGCCTTCCACGTCATCGGCGATAATAACAAGTTCTTTTTTGCCGCTCTGGGCAATCTTCTCGAGCAAGGGCAGAATATCTTGCACGCTCGAAACTTTTTTATCGGTAATTAAAATATAAGGATCTTCCCAAACGGCTTCCATGCGCTCGGTATTGGTGACCATATAAGAAGACACAAAGCCTTTATCGAAGCGCATGCCTTGCACGACTTCTTTTTCGATGCCAATGCTCTGGCCTTCTTCTACGGTAATAACGCCGTCGTTGCCGACTTCTTCCATAGCTTCGGCAATGAGTTTGCCGACTTCGGCATCCAGAGAAGAAATCGTTGCGACCTGCTCGATACCCTCACGGGTGGTGACTTCTTTTTTAACCTTATTAAGCTCTTCGACTACAAAACGAGCGGCTTTATCCATCCCGCGCTTAAGATCATTGGCTTTGAAGGTGTTGCGCTCCAGCTCGCTGAAAGCCTCTTCGATCATTTTTTGGGCAAGTACAGTAGCTGTAGTGGTGCCGTCGCCGGCATCTTCGTTGGTTTTATTGGCTACTTCTTTGATTAACTCTACGCCAATATTCTGAAATTTGTCTTCCAGTTCGATGTCTTTGGCCACAGTGACACCGTCATCGGAAATAGTTGGGCTGCCAAAGCCACGATCTAAAATGACTGCTTTACCGGTTGGGCCAAGTGTTACTTTAATTGCATCGGCAGCAATATCTACGCCTTCCTTGATTGCTTTTTTGGCTTCAAAGCCAGTTTTGATTAGTTTGCTCATATACTTTGTCCTTTCTATTCTACCCCTCCCCCCCTCTTGAGGATCTCGCGATGGTCGGGCTTTGCCCGACCAAGCTCGTGTGGGAGGCTGGGAGGGGGCCTTATAACCTCCCCCTGCCCCCTCCTCACGAGGAGGGGGAACTAATATTATTCAATTACTGCTAACACGTCGCTTTCGTCTTTCTCTTCTCCAACATTAAGCACCTTGTACTCAACAGTTTGTCCGGCTTCTTCGACCTCAATTTCGTCCCCCGAGTATTTTCCAAAAACTACTTTGTCGCCAATTTTCAATCCCAACTTTTCTATATCGGAACCGTTTCCTAGTGCGACGATTTCGCCTTGAGTCTTTTTTTCTTTATCTGCTGTGTCGGGCAAAATGATGCCGCTGGCTGTAACCTCTTCTGTGGTAAGTGGTTTCACCAAAATTCTGTTTCCTAAAGGCTTTACCTTCATATCTATAATTCCTTTGTGGTTTAATAACCTGTTAATTATATTGAAAATTTCTGGATTAGAAAAGCCCTCTTGCGAAAGCTTAAACTCTACCCATTAGCACTCTTATTGTAGGAGTGATAATCAGTTTTGTCAAGGTTTTTTGATATACTACCAATATGAAATTCGAAACCTCTAAAGATTCGTATAGTGCGCCGGAAGGAGCAGAAAATTACCTCAAATTTTTAGCCTCGCCTGATGGCGGGTTTTTTCAAGAGGTCTTGTTTGAAGCTTTTCGGGGCAGACTTTCTGAAGATAAAAACCAAAAAATTTTGGATGCGGCCTGCGGCCCGGGTTGGCTGACGGCAAAACTAGCTGAAGAGTTTCCAAACATACAGGGGCTCGACGCCTCGGGACCATTTTTAGAACACGCGCGCAATAGATATCCTGATTTAAAATTCGTCGAAGGCGATTTGAACGGTTCGCTACCCTACCCCGACAACGAGTTCGACACCATTATTATGAGCATGGCCGCGCACGACGTTGAAGATCAAGTCAAAACTTTTACCGAACTGAAAAGAATTCTAAAACCCAACGGTCAATTTTTGTTAACATTTGTTAATCCTTATTACGCTTTCCCTGTCGGCGTTTGGAAGCGAGGCTGGCTCGGCCGCTTGCTATTCAAAAATCCTAAGCTGCAAGTGAGTCCTTACCACTGGTTTGCCCAAAAGCAGAGAGGTTTTACCTTCTATGATAATTTAGAATGTTATTTCTATAAGCTTTCGGAGCACCTTAATCATTTGCGCGAAGCTGGCTTCAATTTTGAATTTATGCGTGAGTTAGAAAGCTTGCAAGACAGCGATAGGTACAATTTACAGTATCGCCTGCATCGCTTCCCCATTTTCCTTTTGGTGGAGTTTAAAAAAGTTTGACCCGCTTCTCCATCGCTGATAATATTTTCTAGATACAGGAGGAGTTATGAAACCAGAAAAAATTGAGCAAGTGGCTGTAAAGTATCATCAGCTCCTAAGCCCTAACTATGAACCGATTCGCTTTACCGAAGAACGGTTTGCGACGGCCAGGGAATATCGGCCTGAGGAGAGAACCCTCTACCTACAACATGCCTGCTTCATGAGTCTAAAAATCCAGCAATTCGTCCGCGCCGACAAACCCGCCAGAATTGAAAAGGCTGACCGCTGGCTGGGAAATCTGCAGCGCATCCTCAGCATGACCGGCTTGATTAGCATGAAGGAAGCGGCGCTGGATAATGCGCCTGATGGAGCTATTTATGATCGCGATGCCTAATCGCGGTCTTTCATTTTTATAACCCCGGCCATGGAGCTGGGGTTGCTTTTTTTTATTTCCCAAAAAATCCTTGCAGTAAAGTTTCGTGTTTGCTTTCGGGATGAAAGCTTAATTCGTCTGGGCGCACGAATACAAACTGGTCCTGCCGAATGCGGCCACTCTGCCACTGGCCAAGCTTCTTTTCTAGCCATGCACCCAAACGATTATTTAATACTGCCTCTATTAAACGTTGCGCTACAGACGAAGTCTCTAAAGCTGTATCAGGAAACTGCATATTAGGAAAAAATATATTTATCCACTTGGCATTAACCCGCTGAAAGCGCCTAATGGTAGCCCCATAAACCAACGGTCGAAGTCGACCATACTCCATGGCCTTGTACAGATTACGCTCTGCATCCACCTCCCGAGGTACCGCTAAATAATGATTTAGGCAAAAACGGTTAGCGATTTTATTTCCGTAACGCCTTACGCCGAATAATTGAAAATAAACCATCAAAAAAGTGCGCGCCGTCCACATATAATTAGGGTCGGTAATAATTAGTAAATCAATATCGCTGGTGGGTTTTTGCTGTCCCAGCGGCTGACTCCCGCCCAGCGCGATTCCACGCACAAACGGTAAGTGCTTTGTAAACCAGACAAAACGGCGTAGTAATTTTTCGCGACGCAGACCATTGAGATAATTAAGCAAACGAGTCTGAATAATTTCACTCCTTCCGGGTAGGTAGTAAAATCCTTTATTAAGTTCGACTAGCCCATCTTGTAATAACGTGTCTAGCTGTACTAGTATTGTATCTAAATGCACCGGCGCTGGCACAGAGTCAAGATTCACTAATTCGTGAGACTCATCCAGCTTGGCGAGTAAAGGTTTTTTATCGGCAATTAAATACCGCTCCAGCTCGAGAGCGGTGAGCGGCAGATCTTGGAGATCGAAAAACTTGAGGGTTTGAATGATTCTATCTGATAACATTTGATGAACTTCTTCTAAAAATTCTTCTTAAGTCGCCCGCTTGCTCGGGGCGCTTTGTCTCGCCGCCCAAATCATCCTAGATTTGGGCGGCTCGCACTCTAGCGAACCTCGCTAGAATGGACGGTAGGATTTAATAATCCCTGCTACCCACTTCGGAGGTAGTAAGCTAGCGCCGCCGGTCATAGCCCGCTGTTAGGCGGGCGAAGACCGTACGAGAGCGCTGCCAAAGAAGTGGGTAGCTAAAAGAAAAATTATAACCCTAAAGATTCGGTACTAATTTCGTCCCAATCACC
>DAOLDG010000061.1:0-4758 GCA_035327465.1 Candidatus Doudnaibacteriota bacterium | reverse complement strand
CAAGTTATTACTTTGGACGAAGAGCGGCAAATTACTCAAGCTTTAATGGATGCCGGAGCTACAATTTTAGAGATGAATACTGTGCGTAAGCATTTAAGCTCTGTTAAAGGTGGGGGTTTGGCTAAATATGCATATCCCGCAACGATGATTAATTTAATTTTTAGCGATATTCCCGGAGACGATATTTCGATGGTAGCTTCTGGGCCAACTGTGCCCGATACCACTACCATTGCCGATGCTATGGCAGTGATGGAGAAGTATCAAGTTTTGGACCGTTGTAGGATGGATCAGTGTGGGATGCGAGAAACACCAAAAGAGTTGCGGTATTTTCGAGCGGTGCAGAATATCTTGTTTTGTAGTGGTGCTGTGGCTTTGGCCGCAATGAAAAGGCAAGCGCATGATTTAGGGTTGCGAGTACGGGTTTGGAGCTCGGCGTTTAGTGGAGAAGCAAAAGAGTTAGCTCGGCAGATGCTTGCCGATATTAAACCTGGTGAATGCGTGCTGGCTGCAGGAGAAAGTGTGGTCACGATTTCTACCAAAGAAAAAGGTAGTGGTGGTCGTAACCAAGAGATGGCGTTAGCCGCATTGCTTGCTTTGCCACCGCATACTGTATTTGCGGCAATAAATACCGATGGTCGCGATAATAGCGATATTGCTGGCGCAATAGTGGATGAAAATAATTTACGAAAAGCAGAGCATTTAGGTTTAGACTTGGCAGATTTCTTGCGTCGGCATGATGAGTACAACGTACTTTCCGACATCCATGCTTCCATCGTAACTGGAATTACTGGCTCGAATGTTTCCGATTTAGTTGCAATTATTAGAGAATAATTTAACAAAGATTATGTTAACAACATTTTACGGATTAACTGCCAAGCAAAAGCAGTGGCTGAAGCAGAATCATCCCCACTTAAAATTGCAACATAAGTCTGGTTCGTTGACTCTAACGAATTTACCCAGCCGAGCTACAGAAATTGTATCGATTCATTCCGATTCTGGCATCAACCAAGCATTACTCAAGCATTTGCCAAAGTTGAAGTTAATTATTACCAGAACTGCAGGGGTAGACCATATCGATTTGGCAGCTTGCCAAAGGTCTAATGTTGCAGTGGTAAATTCTTCTAAATTAAATTCAATCGCAGTAGCAGAGTTTACATTTGGTTTAATTTTAAGTTATTTGCGCGACTTGCCGAACTCCATTGCAGTTGGCCGACAATTAAAGTTTAATAGTGCTGTGATGGAAGGCGGCGAGTTGAATGGAAAAACTTTGGGTGTGGTGGGTACAGGCGCGATTGGTAGTCATGTTGCGAGAATTGCCAAGGGATTTGGGATGAATATTTTAGCTTATGACGCCAAGCGTAATCTTTCCCAAGCGCGGCAATTGAATATGAGATATTTATCTTTAAAGCAGTTGGTGCAAAAGGCAGATATTGTGAGTTTGCATGTACCAGCTACACCATTAACCGAACAGATGATTAACCGAGCGTTATTGTCTCAATTTAAAACTGGTGCGATATTGGTTAATATGGCGCGAGGAAGCGTAATCGATAGCAAGGCAGTAATTAATGCTTTAAACCAAAATCGTCTAGCTGGTTATTTGGCAGATGTGTTACAGAATGAACAACAGCTCCGTGGTTATCATGGCCGCCTATCCCCTAAAGACCGGCTCATTATTAAGCTGCAGAAACAGCTAGCGAAGCACCCACGGGTATGGTTAACACCACATATTGCTCATGCTACAGAACAGTCTATGGAGCGGAGATTGGAGCACTGTGTGCAAATTATACAGCATTTTCAACAAGGGAAGAAAATTTCTTCAATTATCTAATTACCTCATTGTTAAGTTAAGTGAGGTTGTGTTAAATTCTCGCCAGCGGGAATTTTTAATTTTGGGGATAACTATCAGTAGAACGAACGGATAAGAATAAAAAGTAGCTAAACCGTGGGTAATTATTTAGAGATTGGCTTAGTTTGGGTGACACAAGATATGGGGGTATAATTTTATTAGATACACAACATAGTGTGTTGAATGGCACTATCTTAAATTTTTTAACAGTTGGAAATAATGATCTGTGCAGGCGTTTAACCCTTTGGTTGGCTGTGATAATTAATAACAAAATATGAAATGCCCCAAATGCTTGAATATCGAAACTAAAGTTGTGGATTCCAGGCCGGTAGAAGAAGCTGGTGCCATTAGGCGGCGGCGCGAGTGTGAGAAATGCAACTTCCGATTCTCCACTTACGAACAATTAGAAATTCTCGATTTGGCCGTAATGAAACGTGACGGCACTCGCCAACCTTACTTGCGCGATAAACTCGAGCGTGGCCTCAAGCGAGCATTCGAAAAGCGCAACCTTACCGATTACATGTTTCGCAAAGTTATTTCCGAAATCGAACAAGATATTCAAAAAAAATCAGGTGGTGGTGAAATTACGAGCGAATTAATTGGCGAAATTATTATGAAGGTGATTAGGAAAGTCGATAAAGTAGCTTATATCCGTTTCGCCAGTGTGTACCGTCAATTCGAAGATATACATGAGTTTAAACAAGAAATTTTAAAGTTATAGAGTTGCCTATTTTCGATCGAACTCTGTGCGCGCATGATGCCTGGACCTGGCCTAGGTAAATTTCTACCTCCAGTTTGACTCCTTTTTTGCTCCATTCCCGCTCGGCATAGGATGGTAAAGCAAATCGGATAAGTCGCGCATTCGTTTCGAAAATGAAACTCAAAACTATAAATAAAATTATTAATTCAATTGAAACAAAATGATTAAACCAGACAACCTTGTTCAGATTAAAAAGCGCAATGGCGAAATAGTAGATTTTGATGCAAATAAAATAGAAGTCGCCATTAGTAAAGCTTATGTGGACGTAAATTTTAAAACCGACCAAACTTTAACTCGCGAGATCGCCAAATCGGTAATTGCAGATTTAGACCAAAGCTTTAGAGATCGAACCCCAAGCGTGGAAGATGTTCAAAATATAGTAGAGCACAAATTAATGGAACAAGGTTTGTTTGAAGTGGCGAAGTCTTACATTATTTACCGTTACGAGCACACCAAAGTTCGTGAAGCCAAAAAAGCTTCAGTATTAGAAAAAGCCGAAAAGAATCAGTTAATGGTCACCAAGCGCGATGGTCGGCGGGAAGCTTTTAATATAGAAAAACTGCAAGCGAGTTTAGAAAAAATCGTTGGCGATTACGCAGCGGATATTAACATTCCAGTAGTAGTCAACCAAGTACGTTTGGAACTATACGATGATATTACTACTGTCGAAATTGAGCGCGCTTTAATTATGGTGCTACGTGCCTACATCGAAAAAGATCCTGCGTATTCGTATGTGGCGGCGAGGGCGTTGGCTAATAAAATCTATAAAGAGATTATTGGTGCCGATAAAATCGATTTTAGTCCCGAAACCTTAGAAGTCCAAATCCGTCAAGCTTTCATCACTCGTATCCAAGAAGCTGTGTCGCTAGGCCGTCTCGATCCCCGCATGCTGACTTTTAATTTAGAATATATTGCTTCGGAATTAGTATTAGAGCGTGATAATTTATTAAATTACTTAGCGGTTCAAACTTTATACGATCGTTACTTAACCAAAAACCCTCATACTAAACAAGTTTTAGAAACTCCGCAAATGTTTTGGATGCGGGTGGCGATGGGTGTGGCTTTAGCCGAAGCCGATAAAGAAGCTCGCGCTGTTGAGTTTTATCGCATCACTTCAACTTTGCACTTTGTGCCATCTTCGCCAACTCTTTTTCATGCCGGTACGATTCATTCTCAACTATCTTCTTGTTATCTCACCACCATCGAAGATGACCTGCATCACATTTTTAAGTCTATTGGCGATAATGCGCAAATGTCCAAGTGGGCAGGAGGCGTGGCTAATGATTGGTCTAAACTCCGCGGCACCGGTGCGTTGATTAAAAATACTGGCGTAGAGAGCCAAGGCGTGGTGCCATTTTTGAAGATCGCTAATGATACCACTGTGGCCATCAACCGCAGCGGTCGTCGTCGCGGCGCCACTTGCGCTTATCTCGAAACTTGGCACTGGGACATCGAAGACTTTTTGGAACTGCGCAAGAATACCGGCGATGAGCGCCGTCGCACCCACGATATGAACACCGCCAACTGGGTGCCGGATTTGTTTATGGAGCGCGTTAAAGAGGGTGGGATGTGGTCGTTGTTTTCTCCAGATGAAACTCCAGACCTCCACGAAGTTTACGGAGCGGAGTTTAAGAAGCGTTACGAAGCCTACGAGAAGCGCGGTTTGGCAGGCGGCTTAAAATTATTCCGTCAAATCCCAGCTAAAGATTTATGGAAGAAGATGCTCACCATGTTGTTCGAGACCGGACACCCATGGGTCACATTCAAAGACCCGAGCAATATTCGCAGTCCGCAGGATCACACGGGCGTGGTGCATAGTTCCAATTTGTGCACCGAAATTACTCTAAATACTTCGGCCGAAGAAACCGCAGTTTGCAATTTAGGCTCTATTAATTTGGCACGGCATATCCGCCAAGGCCAGTTGGATATTGAAAAAATCCAATACACCACCACCATTGCGATGCGGATGCTCGATAATGTTATCGATCTAAACTTTTATCCTACTATTGAAGGCAAGAACTCTAACCTCAAGCACCGCCCAGTTGGATTAGGGGTGATGGGTTTTCAAGACGCGCTTTATCAGATGAACATCAACTTTGACAGCGAAGAGATGGTGCAAATTGCTGATGAAAGCCAAGAAGCGATTTCTTAT
>DAOLDG010000060.1:0-4791 GCA_035327465.1 Candidatus Doudnaibacteriota bacterium | reverse complement strand
ACCTTATTACATAGATCCGCAGACTTTAGCTCAACTCGGTGCTAATGGAACGATAATTGTAAGTCCGACGCAAATTCCAGTGGGTGGTAACGGCGATGGTTCGGTGCTCACACCAACTACCCCGCAGCAAACTCCAGGAGTGCCGCCTACTGCAACTGTCCCGACCACTTTGCGACCAGAACAAGGAATAGATTTTAACAAACCAGGTTTACTAGAAATTCCTGCTAACCGGTTGTCTGTACCGATAATTTGGACACAAGAAGTGAAAGATTTTGATGAAGATCTTAAACGCGGCATCGTACATTATCCAGGTACAGCCATGCCTGGTGAAATGGGCTTAGCTTATCTGTCTGGTCATTCTAGTGGTTATGTTTGGGATCGCAGTCCTTACAAACAAATTTTTGCCAGTCTTGGTCAGGTTGCCGATGGTACTTCGTTTACCATTACAGCTACACAGAATAATGGCCAAACCGTGAAGTTGCATTATGTGGTTATCGGGCGCGCAGAATATGCGGCTAACGACCAAGCACAGTTTATCAGCACGGCCGAGTCGCAAGTGGCGTTATCGACTTGTTGGCCAGTGGGTACCGTGGACCGCCGGTTAGTGGTTTACGCCCGTCTTACCCAAACCGAAAGATAAAAATAATGAAGAAGTAACCGCCCCTCCCCACAAGCTTGGCCCCGCTGAGCGGGACCATCGCGAGCTCCTCCCGAAGTAGAGGTAATGATAATTCCCCCTCCTCGTGAGGGGTGCGTAATAATAATCCCCCCTCCTCGTGAAGGGAGAAGTGATAATAATTCCCCCTTCCTCGTGAAGGGAGAAGTGATAATAATCCCCTCCTCGTGAGGAGGGGGATAGGGGGAGGTTATTGATAACGATTACTAACGAAAGTGAGAACCTAACCCTTGATTTTCCGCAAGAAAATCAAGGGTTTTTATTAATATATGAAAGTGTTAGCCCTTGACAAAACCGCATAAATATGATAGTATATGCAGTCATACTAAAACAGTATGAATTCAATGGTAAATCGAACTAAAAACAAGTGGTAGTCATATTTTTGCTCTTTTCCCCTGGTATTTAACTACAGTCAGGCCGGAAACGAGCAGAAACATGTCTGGCACCGCGCCAAACAGTAGCCACGGCCGCTGTTTCGCGGTATAGTCTAGACAAAGTTCTTTGAAAAAAAATTCTTGGAGGAATTATGAAAAAAGTTATTGTTTTTGTTTTTGTCGTTCTTTCCGTTGTTTCAGTTGCGATCGGCCAGTCTCGTGATCGAGTCAAAATCGAAGTCTATGGATTCCAAGATAATCAGCAAGCTCAATTGTTGATTTCGCAATATGCCATGGCTATTGCAGGCAATGAGTGGCAGCTTGTCGCTCATGATCCAGAATTCATCATGATTGTACGTGCAAACGTGCATCTAATGAAGTCATGGTCGGAATACGACCGCAAGGCCGTAGCCATAAATAGTGGCTTGCGGGCGGCGAACGATATTTCTCGTAGTATAATTTATAGCGGGAGAAGTCGTAGCCGTATCGGTTGGACCTTGCGCAACGCTGGTAGCAATGCTGTTCAAGGACAGCTTGCTAATCAGCGAAGACAAGAGATTCAGTATTTCCAAAAGTGGCGTGCCACAGTGGAGATACGGCTTGTAGATGCTAAAACCCGCAAGGTGCATAGTATCGGCATCGGCCAAGAAAACGTAGTGGTAAGAAATCTTAACAACTATGGTTTTGGTCAACCGCTCGTTATCTTGGTAGATGGCGACTTAACTGGCGTAGGAATTCATCCAGGTGAAAATCTAGATGGTAACCTACGTCAACTTATCGCACTGTCCGCCTTCAAGAAGTCGGACTTGCCAGAAAACTCGTTGGTCAATTAGGAGGTGACCCATGAAAATTATCAGCACTATGGTAGTGCTACTGGCAATGATTCTGACTTCATTGCCACTAGCTGTGTCCGCGCAAACGCGCACTCGTTATAGCGGTGGTCATGCCGTAGGAACCTCGGAATATTATAACGATGATACTGTGATTTTACGGTCCCGTAAGTCGTTCATCAACTCGGTTGATATTCATATCGGCCGTAGTCCGGAAGTTCCTGGTGGTTTGAAAACCGCTCCGGCAGCAGACGAAGAAGATGTGCCGCTCGAGAAGAGAATTCTGGTTGCTACCAGAACATCTCTCGGCAACATTTACATCGGGTATCTTAATCCGATCGTAAATGGCAAGCAGATCATAGTTCGTCGCAAAAAGGCTTCCAAGAAAATTATCGTGGTTATCAACTGTGGTAACTGGACTAGGGAGCTTGCCGCTGATTACTCATTCGTCTGTGATACAACTCCTGGGTTATGTGTTCCTGGGAAAGTAGATACGAATCGAGAGGAGTATATATCTGAGGACGGCAAAACCAAGACCGTGATTGTTACAACCAGTGATGGTTGTAAAACGCGGATCGAAAAGACCGTCACCATCGTAGAAACGAAATATAGGTGCGAGCCTGGGATTTTGGACCCCACGCCTCTCTATGAGACGGCCAGTGGGAAGCTCGGTAAAGCGTTTAAAGTGGCGGAAGTCACTTCGCATTTATCGCAGGAGATCCGAGTAGGGGCAATTGCGCATTTACCTGAAAAGGTAAACGCCTTGATTATTTATCAAGAGGCGTGTCCGGTAGACGAAAATAAGCGCATGATCAAAGTCCACTACTTTACCAGTAGTGGAGGCTGGAGTTGGGTTTCATTTTTCGTCGGCGCCGGCATCGGTTTTGTCATCGGTTTTGTCGTTCGCGGTAGCGGTCGGCCGGACAAGCCGGTGTTGATTCCGCCCGTAACTCCGACCAAAACTGGCAACGCCAGTCGACCCACTTCAACTGGCGTCGGCGGCGGCCCGACCAGCGGCGGCGGTACAATCGGTACCCGCCCGCGGCGACCATAAATAACAATAATTTTTTAGGACTACGGCTTCGATTCATCGAGGCCGTTTTTATTTTACCCCTTCAAATATTCCGCTATCATTGTGATATAATGAGTAAAATTAACGAAAAATCATGAAAAAACTCTCTGTGGTTATTCCGGCTTATAATGAAGAAAAGCGTATCGCCGAAACCCTCAAAAACCTTGATAGTTATCTCGAGAAACAAAGTTATGAGTACGAAATCGTGGTGGTGGTCAACAACACCAAAGACCGCACTTACGAAATTGTGCAAGAATTAGAAAAGACCACCGTCCAAAATGCTAAGGCGATGAACCTCACAGAAGGTGGTAAAGGCAACGCAGTTAAGCGTGGCATTTTGGAATCCGCAGATGGCGACATTATTATGTTTATGGATGCCGACAATGCCACACCAATTTCCGAAATTGAAAAGTTTTTGCCGTTCTTCGAGCAAGGCTTCGATGTGGTCATCGGCTCGCGTTACACCGATCCAAAATTAGTAAAAGTGAAACAACCGTTTTATAGAATTTTATTGTCTCGGATGAGTAATCTGTTAATTCAAATGTTGGCTGTGCCGGGCATCAAGGATACACAATTAGGTTTTAAGGCGTTTACTAATAAGGCGGCTAAAGATATTTTCCCTTTGGTGACTGTGCTCCGCTGGGGCTTTGATATGGAAGTTTTAACTATTGCATTAAAGCGCGGCTACAAGATTAAAGAAGTCGGCGTCTCCTGGACCGAGCATGGCGGTGGTCATGTGCCTTTGACCGCCTATCTTGAATCGCTGATTGATTTGTTCAAGATTAAGTTCCGTTCTTTAACTGGGAAGTATACTAAATAGAACTGGCCCTCATATCTGGGCCTTCCACTGCCATTCTTATAGAGTATGATGTATTTGAGAAATAAATTATTTATAGTATTACTGCCGTTTCTTGCGGCAGTTTTTGCCTTGGTAGCAGTGCCAGCCAATGCACAAACCACTACAACTTACATTGTGCAACTTGCCCATAATAACGCCGCAGTTTTAGAACAAGTTGGCAGTAACATTCAACCACAATTTAGTTTTAGTAGTGAGTCGACTTTTCAAAATATTTACCTGGTGGATTCTACATTACCGCTTAGCGAATTCAGGGCGAAATTAGGCCATGCTTTGGTGTATGTAGAACCAGACCAAGAGTTAACTCTGGCGCAAAATCCGATTACTAATTTACCAAACGACCCAAGTCTTACTAATAATAGCGCAAATATCGATCGGCAGTGGGGATTGGCAAAAGCGAATTTTTTGCAAGCTTGGTATCAAACCACAGGTTCGCCCAGTGTGGTGGTGGCAGTAATCGATACTGGTATCGATTCTACTCATGAGGATTTTACCAACACCAACTTTGTAGACGGGTTTAATTTGGTTGCCGGGACACCGATTCGTGCTTATTCCAACAGTGATGATAATGGACATGGTACTTTAGTGGCCGGAGTAATTGGCGCTACAGCTAATAATCGTATTGGGATTGCTGGTGCGAGTTTTAATACTAGTTTGATGGCGGTGAAAGCTTTAAATACTCGTGGTAGCGGTACAAGCAGTCGGATTTCGCAAGCGATTGTTTGGGCGACCGATAATGGCGCAAGTGTAATTAATCTTTCGCTGGGTGGTGTGGGGTTTGCTCACGACACCACATTGGCAAACGCGATTACTTATGCGTTCGAACGTAATGTGGTAATTATCGCAGCGGCAGGTAACGACGTGGCGATTACTGGCGGCAATTTGGATATTGAGCCAGTGTTTCCGATTTGTAATGATAATTCACAAAATATGGTGATTGGGGTAACTGCCACCGACAGTAATGATCTAAAGCCCGACTTTGC
>DAOLDG010000059.1:0-4827 GCA_035327465.1 Candidatus Doudnaibacteriota bacterium | reverse complement strand
ATAAAATTTAAAACTAAATGCTTACCTTCGGCTTGGGCTTTATAGCCATCAACCTTTTCTTGAATAATTTCGGATAAATCGTACTCTTGAATATTGAGATCGAATTTACCTGCTTCGATTTTTGCCACATCTAACAAATCGTTAACCAACTCGAGCATATTAGTGGCCGAGATGTCGATGTTAGAGATGCTTTCTTTAACTTTCACTGCTTCCAGCTGTGCTTTGGCGCCTGCTAAATGCTTGAGCAAACTCTCGGCCGACCAACGCACGGCCGTGAGCGGCGCGCGGAGTTCATGCACCATCATGGCGGTAAACTCTTGGCGAAGTTTTTCGAGTGATTTTTCGGAAGTAACATCATGCAAAATTACAGCGACACCCCGATGATTGCCGGCATGATCACGCACTGGCGTAATCGTAATCTCGATAGCTTTATCGCGCAACACCACCTCCTTAATTTCAATCGGTGCGGCCTTCGCTAATGCCTCTTCAATTTTCGTACGTAAATCTACTTTGCCAGCCAAGCTGTCGACAATATCGAACATGGTTATTGTACGACCCACCGGTAATTCTAATAAATCCACTACCGCAGGATTATAAATTTGCAACTGATTTTCCAAATCTACCATCATCACTCCATCGGTCATTGCAGCAATTATGCCAGTAAGCTTGCCTTTCTCACTTTCGAGCATTGTTTGCAACTGCGTAACCGCTATCGCTGCTTGATTAGTAATTGTAAACAATACTGCGGCAGACTCATGTTGGTACAAATTAGGAGTTGATGATGAAAGATTAATTAGCCCCAATAGTTCGTTGCCTATAACCACAGGGATATTTACAAACGATCGAACATCAACATCGAGATGGTCTTGCAAAAGTGCGCCGCCAATGCGTTCATCAATCTTAAATTCTTCATCGAATGGTCCGCAAACCGATTCTGTGGCACGCATCATATGTTCTTTAACTTGCTGAATAAAGCGATGGTTTACACTTTGATGCACATGACACTTAAACACTACCGATTCGGCTTCATTGTAAAGCATAAATGATACAGTTTCGTACTCTAAAAGATTGCCGATACTATTAGTAATAATCTCGACAACTTTACTGCCTTCCAATGAATAACCGATGCGCTCGTTAATCTCTTGCAAAACTTCGACTTGATACATCTGTTGCTGTAACTCAATCGACTTGTCTGCTTTACCAAGCAATGTCTGGCGCTCACGGTACATGCGACGCAAATAAAACGCTAACACGATAGATAGCAATGCAAAATCAATCAACAGCAAAATTAATACGGTCATGCTTTTGATTTAATTAGCGCGCAAACCAACTGTGGCCTTGATAGCGGTTCATTATACTCTTCGGCAATCCCAGGGTACTTGGTAAAAAATAAATGTGCAATATAGTTAGTGAGCTGTGGAGTGAGTTTTAAAAATTCATTGAATAAATTTTTTAAAATTAATACAGGATCACCTGCAATATTTATCACAGCACCACGTTGGTCTACTTCTAAACCAGTAGTCTTATTAGCGGTGGAAACCGCTAAATCTGGACCCAGCATAATCATTTGCTTACGTACAAATTCGCTAATAAATTTTTTATATTCTGGCAATTGAGCCATAAAACTATGGTTAACCTTGCCCCGTTAAGCAAGGCAAAGGATTTATTTATTTTGGTTTCGTTTTAATTGAAACTTGCTACAAAAGTTGCATTAATTATACCACAAAACAAAAAGACGCGCCGTGGGAGGTGCGTCTAGGTAAAACTTAGTTGCCAGTTTCCACTTCCATAAGTTCTTTGAAGTAAATCCCATCGCCGTATTGAATACTCGGTTCGGGCTGGCATTCGGGACACCAAATATGGATAACGGTATCCACTTCACCATAGCCAGACCCGGCTTGGCCCGGTGCTTTGGGCAGTCTTTCCCAAATGGTTCGACCAATCGACTTAGCCTGAATGGCCACACCGGTTGTTTTGCAATGCCAGGTATTGTCCGCTTGTTTCTCGGCGTGTTCTTGCAGCCAAAGATGTTCCGACAAAATCGTCGTGACCCTGCTAGGTAATCTTACTGAAGCTGTTTGTTCCATAATAATTCCTCCTTTAGGCTTAATATAGCACAAAAAAGAAGACGCACCGCGTTGGGTGCGTCTGTGACGATTACTAATCGTCTAAAGTGTTGCATGTAAACCCCATATCTTTAGCTGAAAGCCGCCGACTATCTTCAATGCGTTTTACCATCGCTTTCATCTCCGGAGAGTTCATGGCGGCTTCATACTGCGGTTTGGCAATCGCAGCCGCTTCCGGTGTTAAATCCCTGTTAACGTGAATGGATTTGCGCTTTGGAAAATTTTTTTCCGATTTCGGTTGTTCTTCTTTCATCATTTCCTCCCTATATATTTATGGTCAAACCATAGTCTTTGGCGGTAAGCCATTGAGTGCTCTTAATTTCTCTTATCCTCCGCTGAACAGGCGTTAACTTATCTGGCGATGCAGATCTCAAATACTCATCGCTAGTATCACCTATCAACTCTACAATAATTGCAGAGTGGATATCATGGTCATCCTTAGCGGCTTCGCTCATGATCGTAAAATCCTGCTTGTCTGCTTCTGGATTTTTGATTCCGTCAATTTGCCTCTGCCGATAGCGCGAGATTGCGACCTTCACCTCCTCGCCCAGCTTAATCTCTTCATAGATTTTATACGATCGTTTCATATAAATCCTCCTTTCTGCCAGTATAACACAATTTTATTGAAATCTGCCTCGTCCGCCGCGCAGCCAAGTGGTTTTCACCCGCACACCAAAAATTTGCCTTATTGAAATTTTTGGAAAGACCCAGGAGTTGGTGTGCGGGTAAACTCCTTCATCCGGCCGAAGCCCACGCTGTCGCGAATGATGTCGCGCGCTAAAAACGCGGGCACGCGCGCCACGGTGAAATCCGTGTACTTTTCGTTTATCTTATCGAGTGCTTCGGACAGACGCTGACGGCGCGGCAAATCATCAAATAAACTGGCTTGCGCGCTTTCTGCTACTAATCCGGAAATCGTGACTCCTACAAAATAAGTGTTCTTCTCTACCTCGTTTAATAATCCTGTACTGCGCAGCAGCGCTAAAGCTTCTAAATAAATTTGCCGACCATCTTGAGTGTAATAGCCAACTTTAGCGCCACGACCCGCCGACACTTCGTTGCCATTGTAAGCATGGACATGAATGGTGTTGCCCATGAGGCCGTTGGCGCGCAGACGCGCCGCCACCATTTCGGATAATTTATACAATACCGGCCGCAGCACGCGCTGGCTGCGGTATTCAATCGGCACAGTGTACATATGTCCGATGGACTTCATGGGCTCATTCACCACTTCGTCGCCAAAGCTTTCTTTCCAACTACCCTGCAATTGACCCATACTGTGCAAATGATAACCAGCAATACCAAAATGCGTCACCAGCTTGGTAAGCGGGTAATCGCGCAGGTCTTTGAGCGTCATAATGCCAAGCGCATTAAGATTGCGCTCCTGGCGATTCCCAATACCAGGTATATCGGTGAGAGCGAGTCGTTCATACAAACTATTTTTATCTTCCGGCCGCACCACCACCAAGCCATCCGGCTTTTGCAAATCCGAAGCTATCTTCGCCACGAGCTTACTGTAAGAGATGCCAACACTACAAGTTAGCCAATCGCCGACCTCGGTTTTCATGCGAGTTTTAATCTCGCGTGCGATGCGTTGCGCTTCCTCCCAAGGGTCGACGTATTCATAAGTCACCCCTTTCCCTCGTGAGGTATTCGCAGATAACCCTGGGCACAGCCTGTGCAAGCTCGTGGGAGAAGTTGGGAGAGGGTTAGAATTTATAACCTCCTCCTGCCCCCTCCTCACGAGGAGGGGGTTATGTACCTGCTTCTTCCCCTCCTCTTCGAGGAGGGGGTTATGTACCTGCTTCTTCCCCTCCTTTTCAAGGAGGGGGTTATGTACCCACCTCTTCCCCTCCTTTTCAAGGAGGGGTGGCGCGGAGCGAAAGCGGAGCGACGGGGTGGTTATCTCCACCGCCCCGGTCCTACGAGCCACTCCTCCTCGTTTGCGAAGAGGGAAAAATTTTTCTGAATAAACAGGCACGCGAATATTGCACGCTTTGGTCAAATTCAAAAACGCTTCATCGATGCTGTACTTTTCGATACGGTCGGTGTAATCGGCAAAAACTTTTAGAAAACGGCGCGTATAAAACCGGTAGCGATCTGGATTGGTTTGGGTAAGAATAATTTTAGGATACAGCTTGCGTGCTTCCCAAACCGGCATCGCCGTTTTAATCCCCCATCGCTTGGCTTCGATACTTGGCGCGATGATTATTCCACCTAAATGTTCGCACACGCCCAAAGGCTTCCCACGCCACGCTGGATTATCCTGCTGCTCGCAGCTGGCAAAATAGCTATTCATATCAATATGCGCGATGACTGGTTGCATAAAGTCTTTCCTGTCATGACGAGCCAGCGTAGCGGGTGTGGCAATCTCTATTTTACTTAGATTGCTTCGGAGCTATCACTCTTCGCAATGACATATAATTCTATGGTATACGATTGTTCACCTTTTTACAAACAACAAAAAAACCGCTCCATTAAGCGGTTAAATAAAATATTACTTCGTAGCGTTACGTATTTCCACGTGTTGCTTCTTGTGGAAAATTAGCATCGCCAACACTACCACCAAATACGACCACCAAAAATTACTATCAGCAAAGACTGCCCTACCAATAAGAGAAGATGTGATAACAAAATCACTAATCAAACTTAAAATTAACCGCAAAATGATAGCAAAAATTGCTTCGAAGTAATTAATGGG
>DAOLDG010000058.1:0-4868 GCA_035327465.1 Candidatus Doudnaibacteriota bacterium | reverse complement strand
TTTCCCGAAAGCGGGAATCAATAACCCGTTAACTATACTAAAAAACCCCGCAAAAAGCAAGGTTTCTGAATTGGTGTATAATAGAGTCATGAGAGAAACTTTCCCAATAGACCCAACAACCATAAATCGAAGCGAGGAGTCAAAATTCGATAATAATCCAAGCAAAGCACTGGGTTTAGAGAATTTGGAATTGACCGAAGCAGAGCGGGAGAAAGTAGAAAATTACAAAACCAGTCTGAAGCATCTTTTGGATAGTCAAAACTGGCCGGAGATTCAAAAGGCATCAGAAAAGATTTTTGCGCAAGAGGAAGAGCTACTTTCCAAATCAGATTTGGCTGTCGAATTGCATGACTTGTTGTACAGCGCTCCTGTCCCAGATGAGCCGTTGGACTATACGGATGAACAAAAAATTCGAACCACTATTCGGTATTTGGTTGCCGCGATGGAATTTAACCCACATTCAATTCAGTATCTTAGTGGAATTATCCGCAGTGGTAATTTTCCGACAATTGGAATAAAGGTTTTTGAAGACGCTCTCGATGAAACAGATGATTTACCAGAATTTCATTATGCGACAGAAATTGCGCTTACCTTAAAAAGTATTGGTACTAAAGAGGCAGCAGAAGTTGCACAAGAAATGTTGCAATGGATGGATCGTGTACGTTATGGAGCGGATTACGAATCAATCAGAACTAGGACAATACCTATTAGCACGCACGCAGTAGAGGAAGAAGTTATCGGCACAGACACAGGCGGCGGCGAATGGGTAGTTGGTGGTGAAAGTGAGTACGATCGGCTGCTGACCAAATTTCAAGATAACGACAAATATCCAGAGCAGATATTCTATGATCGGAATAACCCGCAAGAACACATTTTACGGGAAGTGTTGCTGGAAATATTAACGGATCAACCCTTGCCTAGCTCCATACCAAAAGTAGTGGAGGCACTGAAATTACAGGATGCCGCTGCCCCTAGCTACTTTAGTCAAGTGATTAAGGTGTTTGAAACCAATGGCAAGTTGGCGGCAGCCCAGGAATTGATTAATCTTGCTAAGAGTGATGACCTGTTGGATAAAAAAATTGCCTTGACCTTACTGTATCGCTTAGAAAGCAATATGATCCCAGTCGATAAAGATGGAGTAGAATTTTTGGGTAAGCATTTTGATTTAGGCAATTATAATACTCCGGATTATTATATTCAGCGCGTTACCGGCAATGGCGACATCGGCGTATTCAAAAAGGATAGCCAATTACTTCAAAAATATTTTTCTTTGGAAGGTATAGATGACGAGCAGCAGCAACTGCAGGCCGAACTTTTGGAACTGACTTATAAATCATTTTTGCTTGCTCCGGCAGAAACCGAGGAAGAAAAAGCCACGCAGCAGCAATTCCTCGAGCAATTTGCAGAAAAATATCTGTCGTATTTTGATACAGAACTTTTGGCCGGCTCCGGCGTCAGTTTTCGCGACCTAAGCTTTTCGGAACAGGCCGCTTTGATTGCTGCAGTAGACAATAGTGAGGCCGAAAATACCGCTGCTTTAGTGAAGCAGTTGGCAACGGAATACGGCCTTCACGGCGTCAAAACTTTACTGGCAATAGCTCCGGAAAATGTCGGAGTTATGATTACTAAAATTATTGAGTTTGGGGGAGCGGACAACGAGAACCCCGCCAAACTCAAGGATTTGTTTAGCAAGTATGCTTTTATGATCGATTCCGGTAACGAAGTGGAAGCATTTTTGCAAAACCATCATCAGCAAGAAGTGGCGGCAGACCCCGAGCTTGCTTACAAGGTAAAGCGGAATATACTGCATCGTTCCAGTATAGTAATGGATGCTACGCTCCAAGATTTGAGCATTGAGTCATTGCAGCGAGCAAGGCAGCAAATGGCTTCTTTAGAAAGAAACTCATTGTTGGCAGCGCAAAGTATGAAAGAGTTTTTACTATCCGGAGAAAAACTGGAAACCCTCTCTGGCGTTACTATGGAAGAATTGTCGGGACCGGAAATAGATACAGAGAGTCAAAAGCAGATGCTGGATTTGTATCAGGCCAACTGGGAAAATAAAACCACGCTCGAGTATTGGCGCCATTTAAAAGATAAGTTTATAAGCAGTCTTGCCGCGCAGAATGCTCGCTTTAACATTTTGAAAGTCGACAATAAAATTATTGCCTTTGCTAGGTTTACCGCTGAAGCGTCCAGCGAAGAAAAGTTTTTGCATGCCGGTGCATTTAATGTGGACTTTTCTTTTCAAGGCGGTAAAATCGGGGAAATGTTTTTATCTCAAGCTCTGCAAGCAAAAATTGCGGAAGGTTACCCTATCCATGCTGAAACCAATCCAAACAACCCAATGCTAAAAAAGTACAAATCTATGGGGTTTGCCGAAATCGGACAAACCGAGTATCTGGGCGAGCCGGAAGTAAAACTAGTTTTAACACCGTCATCAAAATCACGCACAAAAACAGCAGCCAACTAGGGCTGCTGTGTGGTTTCAGGATCGGTTGGCGGAAAGTCGTCTAAAGGTAAAGATTTATCCCACATATTCAAATAGAGTTGCCTGTGCAGTTCTGCGATCGCTTGGTCTTGAATGATAATACCGAGCATGTGCGTTTTATCTAGAGTAATGTAGCTGATCTTGTCGTTATATATTTGCATCATACTGGAAAAGTGCATTTCTTGTGAATTTGGGATGATGCGAATGTCGGTTATGTTTCTGTTATAGTTTTTGAGAATAGCCAGATTTTCAGGGGTTTGGTTTATTAGATTGAGTTTTTGGATATTGAGCCGTTTGCGAACTTTTACATATTCATCGTTAATGTCAGAGAAGTCATTAGTAATAGTAGACATATCAACATAAGCCAGGATTGGCTCTGTGGAGCTAAGGTTGTCAAAAGCCACTTTCTTGATGCCATCGAGCCCTTCGTAAAACTGTACACCCGGCTTCCCCACCACTAAATTAAACTCTGAGGTCATTTGATCCAGAATGCCGGAAAGTGCCCCTTGGGCCAGTTTTGCCTGCTCTTCCTTCTTTTCGGCCAGTTCCTTTAACTTTAATGGGTGAGCTGGCTCAAAAATAGCCACTTTGCCTTGCCGGTGCTGTTTAGCCACTATCCCCATTTCCTCGAGCTGATTGAGCAATTTATAGACCAATCCCCTTTTAAAAGGGGTTTTTTGATGGATTTTGCCTGCTGGCAAAGGGCCATTTTTAAGCAAAACCTCGTAAATTACGGCCTGATCTGGGGTAAGGCCCGCCTGGCTTAAGGTTTGTAGATAAGAGATTTGAGCATTTTCTGTCATAGTTTTTGGCTTTAGGTATGCTGGCGAGCTCATAGATTGAGCAGCTCACACTCTGATTATAAAGCAATTCTAGCAGATATCGAAATTGATGTCAAGATATTGTGACAAAATAAGATAGGAAATACAAGGAAAATATACAATATTTATAAGGTAATATGACAGAATCTATTTATTCTATCACAGATTATTGACAATATCCTAGAAATGAGGTATACTGTTGTTATCAAATAAAGTTACGCCACAAAACAAGAACTTTGACAAGTCAATCGATAACCTTTTAGCAAGAAGTTTGGAGAGGAGAGAAATCTTATTAATTAGTCCCCTCCAAGCTTCTCCCTAAAAGGAGAGAGAATAACAATCTATAATAATTGCCTCGAATGAGGCGAAGGCTTGCGAAAAGAGCGGCAAGGGCCTAGAAAACCCCCAGCGCTTCTGCCCGAGATGAGAGAGCTCGAGCTAGCAGACAACGTTATCGCTTAGTGTGTGTGGGAGTTGCCGGAGTTTCTACCGGTGGCCAAACCCGCTAAGAATTACGATAGCAATGAGTGCGACCCGACATCTTCCTTCTTCGGATCAGTAACTCGCTTCATATGTCATTCCCGTGCAAGAGGGAATCCAGCATGAAGAAGTTCATTCCCCAAAGAAGCAAGAAATAAAATACTGAAGGTGTTGGGAACACTCCTTGTTATAAGGAGAGAGAGAACATTACAAATAGTTTTTTGCGGATTTGCGACACGATTCTTCCTTCTCTTTGCGAGGAGTAAACCAAGTTTGCTTGCCAGCAGGCAGTGAAGCAACGAAGTAGTCTATTTCATTTTATTGTTTTGTTATTGGCAAAGCCGGTTTGAACGCAAGCTGCGTTTAGTCCAGCTTTGCCAATCCCCAACGACACCGACCTTTTTAGGCGGACTACAGATGGGGTAAGTAAGGCAATAGATATGGAAAAAGTTATTAAAACTTCCGCGCTGAGCGCGGAAGCAAAGGCAGCCATCGCGGCTGCCCGCAGTCAGCCGGCAAGCACCGGACAGTTCGCGCGTTACTGTGCGAACTGCCGCAAAGTTCAGCCGGTGAGGGGCTTCCGCCCCGATCCGGCAAAAACCAACAAGGAGGTGTGCGCACATTGCGCACGCCTCCGCACCCCGAAACCCCGCGCCGCATAGCGGCGCGGGGAATCTCCCCCAGACGATAATCTCGTTTGGGGGCGCGTCACCTGCGACAGTGGTGAGCCTGGGACGGCCTGTGTCCCCGTTTGGTCACGTTACGACCGCACTTTGGGAAAGCAAGTTCGCACAACTCTGCTTTCCCACCCTTTTTGAGTGCACAAGCGTACTTAGTACAGCTTGCGCTCTCAAAATTGGAAAAATGAGTAGCGGGTTCTCGACTCCCTGCATAAAAATAAAAGAGGTTCGCTTCGCTTGGCCTCGTAAAATAATCAAGCAAAAATAATGATTAATTTGAAGGAGATTGAAGGCATCGTTGCGTTGGATTCTTATGTGTTGGATTTTTGCCGCGGTCGGTTTGAAGACCTCATGGCTAGTGACGATATAGTCGTCACAACCTTGGCAAAAAAAGCTGGT
>DAOLDG010000057.1:0-4883 GCA_035327465.1 Candidatus Doudnaibacteriota bacterium | reverse complement strand
GTGAAAGTTCTCACACTTTCATACGTCATCTCGACCGCCAACTGGCGATTGATTCGGGATTTCAAACACCCTTCGGGGTGTTTTTAGTTTTTAAAAAACTTGGCTTATTGGTGGTATAATTATATTAATTAATTTGAAACACAAATGGTATGTAATCAGTGTGGCACTCAGTTGGGGACTGATGCCAAATCCTGCCCTTCTTGTGGCAAAGCAGTGGAGGTAGCTGCTGATACTCAATCAGCAGACGAGAGTACAACATCTTTAGGTAGATTAGTCCCGATGAGTGCGAGGGGGTCACAATCCTCAACTACCAACGAGCAGCCAGGTATTCCTCCTGCCGAGAATTTTAACCCTTCAGCGCCGGAAGTAAAGCCTGTCGAGCCGGCATCTACACCTGCCGTTGTTACACCTGAATCAGTTGGGGGTCTAGTCATTACAGGGACATCTCCATCAGAAGCTTCACCAGATCAAAATGGACCAGTGAAGTTACTAGGTGTGAAGGAATTACTCAAAAGAGCGTGGTCTATTTATACAAGTCGTTTCAGAGTGATTATTTTGTTGCAGCTCCTCGGTGTCTTGCCGGTAATTGTCTTGACGATTCTCATAGGCTTGATAGGCGATGCTGATTCGGAGACCCCTACAGCAATAGCCGTGGGCATCACAATGCTGATTGGCTTTATCCCAGCTGTTATCTGGTGGCTATGGATTCAGGCAGCGGTCATCGCGGCTGTTGGAAGTGCAGAGCCTCTGACCATTAAAAGTGCACTAGGTGTTGCTTGGCATAGACTACTTGCTTATTTCGCGGTCGGCTTACTTACCGCAGTTGCGATTATTTTAGGACTAATTGCTTTAATTGTCCCAGCAATTATCTTGTCTGTTTATTTGGCGTTCGGTACCTATGCGACAGTATTAGATAAACATGGCCCGATACAAGCTTTGCGTACCAGTAAAGAATACGTGAAAGGTCGCTGGCTTCTTGTTGCTGTGAGATTTATATTGTACGGACTTATTACTTTACTGGCATATATTCCAGTAATAATTTTAAGCTTTGTAATGGGGATTCTAGCTGGTGAGGTTGTTTCATCTATGATTAATAGTTTAGCGGCCGTTTTCATCGCTCCTTTTGGAGTAGCTTATGGCTATAGCTTGTACGCTAACTTGAAAGAAGCTTATGGCAAAGAAGTAATAGCAGAAAAGACCAGGAAGCTCTATATTGTATTAGTTGTCATTGTCGTGATGTTACCGATAGCAGGGCTGTTCTCCTCAGTGGTTTTGGTTGCCTTAGGCAGTGCCCGCGCTAAAGCACGCGATGCACAGAGAGTTGCTGATGTGCGCTTAATTGGGGTTGGACTTGAATCGTATTATGTTCAGAGGAATTCTTATCCAGTAAATTTATCCGACCTTGTTCCAAATTATCTTGATTCAGTCCCAACTGCTCCGACTCCACCAGATGGGGATTGTACCGATATCAGTAATAAGTATACTTATTCCTACGTTTCATCCAATGAATTTTTCTTAAGATTCTGCTTAGGATCAGACACAGGAGGGCTTTCAGCAGGGGTTCATACTCTGAGTAGTAACGGATTTCAAATTCGTGACTAAAACACAAAACACCCGCAAGGGTGTTTTTTTGTTTGTCAGAAATAAAACAGAAATTTTTTCTTTGGGCTTGATGCCGTGTTCTTGATTCAACTTTGAGGAAATCTTAATCTGATCTTGAATTTCACTTCGCTAAGCTAGAGTCAGCTTAACGCTAAAAACAATTTTACGGAGGTGAATTATGAACAGACCTATTATCAGAAGAGGTGTGGGGTGGTTAGGAGTGGCGATGTTGGTCGGGGTGGCATTGGTTGGAGGTGCTCGCGGTCAGAATTATATTAAGCCTGTCTCTGCGATGCCGGACTACAACGGCACATATCAAGGTCGGCCGAACACTGGCAGTGCGCGGTACACGACGTTGTATCGGGATAATCAGGACGATGGCCGCACCAGTGGTTGTCGCGGTGAAGGCTGTGGCCGGCATCCGGGCGTGGATATTGCAGTCAGTTCTGGCACGAGCGTGCGAACGCCATTGGCAGGCACAGTGGTGACTAGCCGTTGCGATAGCGGCTGGGGGGGTTTAGTCGTGATTCGTAGTCAGCACCCGGGTCGACCTTGGGATACTGTTCGACAGGTATTTGCTCATCTGCGCGCGCGGGAGTATAGCAATGGCGTGGCTTTGCGCGAGGGCGATTATGTGGCCGCAGGAACAGTGATTGGCAAAAGCGGTGGCCGACCCAAGCATGACTCCTGCCCAGGTTATTCGACAGGCGCACATTTGCATTATCAGATCGATAAAGATGATTCTAACCAGAATCCTTACTACCCGTCTTCGGGGACACTTAACTCTCGCGATGATAACTTTTTGGTGACAACCCGGACCTATAATCCGATTGTCTTGCTTCAAGGTGGGTATAATTGGAGTTTCTCGCAGCGGAACAACCGCGAGTTGTGGGATATTTTCAATTGGTCGTCGTGGGGTGTATCAGATGATGCGTTGTGGATGGATGGTGGCTGGGATCCGCATGTGGCGCGCGGCGGCACTACTAACTGCGGCTTATCCAAACCATGTAGTAGCTCATTTGCAGCCGAAGCCGACGACTATCGCACGGTGTACTTGGATTTGTACAATGTCTGTCCATCTAGTTACGGCAAGATTTACTTTATGACCAATCAGGAACCGTATTGGAGCGAGAGCAAGACCATTGGTTACTATCCGCCTTACACTGGTTTATACCGGGGACATATCTATGCCGGCTGGCATTGGAAGTGGACCGGAATAATTACTGGTTTGCGTGTAGATCCAGCCGAATATTGTGATTCTCGGTCATTTGACCCGACGTACTATGGTGAAATTGCCATTAAACGTTAGAGGTGAATTGGTATTTTGGAGATGGGCTTTTTCGAAGCGCCTAGCTGCTTTTAGCAGCTAGGCTTAATTTACTAAAGAAATTTGTTTTAAGTTTCTGTATAGGATGTCTAGTTCTTGGTATCGAATGGTTCCACAAGATTTCAGTATCAATGTGATATAATGAGTTAAATTATTCAATGTAGATGATTTTACAAAAACAACTTATTCAATCAGATCATAGATGGTTTATCTGGACTATTGTATTCTTACTTGTATCAGGCGTATCTTTGGTTAGTTATATTATCATTACAGAAATTGAGCAAGAAGTTTACTACTACGATCTAGTTCAAGTGAACCCAGCTAGAAGATAGCCGAAGAATTATACAACATTAATTTAAACAACCCTAAATGTATGGGTTGATTTTTTTTGTAATTTGTGATAGAATGTATATAGTGAATTACAAAGCTTGAGCCAAAATTAGCTTAAGCGTAGACACCAAAATCAAAATACAAATGAATAATTTTTCTAACTTTGTGCCGGTCTCTGGGGTAATCATTCCTTTAGAATTTCCGACTTTTAAAAAATGGCTCATTGCTGTCCACGATCACGTGGTTCCTCATGAGCGGAATAATTATCACCCCCATGCGCTTAGCCATCGAGTATTAGCGCTGCTTTCGATTTTGGTGGTAACAGTGAAGATTGTTGGAGTGTCGATGGTGGCGATTGGTCCAGCGGCGACTAGTCTGGCAGCACCAATTACTACAGAGAATATTGTGAACCTTACTAATATTGCACGCGCCGAGCATGGTATGGCCGAATTAAAAACCAGCAGTTTATTAGCTAAGGCAGCGCAGAATAAAGCTGACGATATGTTGGCGAGGCAATATTTTGCTCACAATACTCCAGACGGACAGACCCCTTGGAGTTTTATTAAAGCCGTGGGTTATAGCTATACCACAGCCGGCGAGAATTTAGCCATAGATTTTACCCAAGCGGAGAATATTCAAGCGGCTTGGATGAATAGTCCTGGTCACCGTGCCAATATTTTAAATAAGAATTTTACAGAAATTGGGATTGGTATCGCCAAAGGTATCTACGATAACCATCAAACTACAATAGTTGTGCAAATGTTTGGAAATCCGTTGGTGGCTCCAGTAGTTTTGCAGGATAATCCAACCCCAGTTCAGGCGCCAGCGCAGCAACCTGCACCAACGTCGCAACCTGCACCAGTAGCTGCCAATCCAATCCCTGTTAATCAAGTTCCCGAGAGTATTGTAGTTGCCGAAAATAATGCTGAAATTTCTATACAGCCAGAAGTAGATTTACGCAGTGGTCCAATTCAAATTTTTGATACTAAAACTGTCTTGCAGGGAGACCAGTTA
This sequence comes from Candidatus Doudnaibacteriota bacterium, assembly GCA_035327465.1. Taxonomy (GTDB): domain Bacteria; phylum Patescibacteriota; class Doudnabacteria; order UBA920; family UBA920; genus UBA920. Next base: position 610 of record DAOLDG010000057.1, on the reverse strand, counting down.
TATCTTGAAGTTACAGCTTCGGATAATGCAGTGAAGTTAATTGCTTTTTATGGTAAACGCAGTTTGATGCTTGATCCGCTTGGTGATGGAATCTGGAAAGGGATGATTCCAATGTCGGTGCTTGGTAACTACGATAATTTGAGTGTACAAGCTCACGACATTAACGGACAGATGCATCAACAGCCAATAGCACAGTTTGGTAACAAGTTTGGTGCATTACCTGCCGGAGAAGTAGAAGGTGCAGAGGTTAGTATCCTTGGAAATAATATTAATCTAAAAGTATGGGAAGAGAAGATTTTCTTGGTATTACTGGCTGCTCTAATTGCTGCTCTAATTTTAGCCATCGCTATTAAACGTCATGTTCAGCACGTTAGTTTAATTGCTAACACTTCTTTTGTTGCAATGCTTATTGTAATGATGTTAGTTTTGTAACGACTTATTTTTTTAAGGTAAGGATAAAACACAATGACAAAAAAAATCATACTTATCCCTTTATTATTAGTCGCCTTTACTGGGATTATTGCTGGAGCCTTTTGGTACTCTAATTTCTATCTACAAGATAAAGTACAGCCATTAGCAGTTAAGGCAGCGACCTTTACTCCAACAACTG
>DAOLDG010000056.1:0-4929 GCA_035327465.1 Candidatus Doudnaibacteriota bacterium | reverse complement strand
ATTTTCTGCGAAAATGTAGGACCCAAGCGTTGCGGGGGCCCCGCAATAATTAATTTAGAAGATATGTCACAAGATCACCGCATCCAATTAGAGTGCACCGATTGTCGCAATATTAATTACAATACGACCAAGAACAAGAAGAATACCCAAGCACGCTTGGAAATTAAGAAGTATTGCAAGCATTGTCGCAAACAAACTGCGCACAAGGAAACGAAGTAATCAACCCCGCGCCTTGCGGGGTTTGGTATAATATGAGGCGAGGGGGCTTCGTATAATGGTAGTACAATGGTCTCCAAAACCATTTGCGTAGGTTCGATTCCTACAGCCCCTGCCACAAAAATACTCAGTGAAAGCTGGGTATTTTTGTTTGAGGGCAGAAGATAATCAAATTGGTGTATAATGTTATTTAGAAGATTATACAAGTATTTATATGAATACGGAACACGGTATTAATTTCGAAAAAATTGCAGAAAAGGAAAAACGACAAAAGCAATGGTCTGAGATTGCCGAACGTGTTAATAATGTGAGAGATAAAGTAGGTGAAGGAATAGATGAAGGAATTAAAAGTATGGTTATTGCTCTTAACGCTTTTGGCATCAATACTTCCCAATCATGCGAAGGTCATGATAGTCACGGAGAAGGCGCTCCTTATGTTGATATTAGGTCCATCAATTTCAATGAACTAGAAGAAACATTAGAAAAATTGATGGCGGCTAATCCAAATTCACCAGAAGTAGATGCTCTTCTGGAAGAGATTACAGATATTAACAAAAAGGAATGCTCGAAAGTTTATCCTCTCCTAGATGAGTTTTATTCTAATCGTGACGTACAGCAAGATGTTAAATTGGGCATCCATTTTTATGATATAGCTATTGGTAAGTTGGAAAGTGAGGGAGTAAATGTAAGAGAGAGGAGAGAGAAACCGCCTACTCAACAAGAGCTGGAGTCATATAAAAAAGAGATGAATGCATTTCAAAACTTTCTAAAAACAAAATATTTTGAAGAAAAATAATTCCAGCCGCATTCCTTGTGCTGCCACAAAAACACTCAGTGAAACTGGGTGTTTTTGTTTTCAGAGTAGATGGGTTTGATAGGAAAGACTATTTGGTATACTTTAAGTATATGAGTACAGATAAAAAGACTATAAAATCATACGATGGTTACGCAGATAAATGGGCGGCGCATATGCGTAGTGGGGAAAATATCTCACATACTTTTTTGGAAAAACCAGCTATGTATCGCAAACTCCCAAATTTAAAGGGTAAGACAATTCTCTGTATTGGTTGTGGAACCGGGGAAGAGTGTGCATATTTAAAATCTCTGGGAGCAAAGCGAGTAGTTGGCATAGATATATCCAAAGGGCTGATTAAAGTAGCCAAAAAAAGTTATCCTGATATAGAGTTTTATGTAATGGATATGGAAAAATTGAAATTCTCTATAAATAGTTTTGACTTTATTTATTCTAGCTTAGTGATGCACTACGTCAGAGACTGGACAAAACCATTGAAAAGCATGCAGAAGGTTATGAAAAAGAATGGAACTTTGTTATTTTCCACCCATCATCCAGTGAGATGGGGTGCGAAATCTGAAATAGTAAATAACCAAAAGTCTACATTGCTAGGTTACTATAAAGATAGAATAACCGAGAAATCTGTTGTTGTGGGTGATTATCTAAATTCAAGAAAAATTAATGATGTATGGTTTGGAGACTTTAAAGTTACTTATTACCATAAACCATTATCAGAAATATTCTCTGAAATCATAAAATCAGGATTTGAAATATTGGATTTTATTGAACCAAAACCTGAAGTAGCTGTTAAAAAGAAAAAAAAGATTTTTTGGGATACTCACTCTAAGATTCCTTTGTTTATGCTTTTTGAATTAAAAAAGAAATAAATTATTGTTCTAACTTCCTCTACCACGCCCTGCCACCAAAATACTCAACGTTTGCTGGGTATTTTTGTTTGTAGTGCTGAAAAATCTTCACGTGACTAAAATGCTTTTTTGATAATCTCGCTTTACTTTGCTATATTTGAAACAAATGAGAAGGGTTCAAAATAGAAATAATTAATCCATAAACAATGAATTATGAAAAACTGATCGTGCCCAGTAGTTCGTCACAGGGTTCCACAGCCTCTGATAGCGGACTGCAAGGAATGGCCATGTTTCTGTTGGCAATCATTGCATTCTTTGCGATTGGGATAATATTATTCTTATTGTTTAGAGTTGTGATGTTGTGGTACTGGAAAGTAAATAAGATCTTAGAAGTTTTAACGGAGATTGAAAAAAATACCAGACATTCCGAAATGGTTCCTTCTCAAAATAAATCTGTTGACGGTATTGATAGTATTTCAACTGAAGCTACTCATTAAATTATGAAGTACATATTTTCAATATTGATTTTCTCTTTAGTTTTTACTGTATTTATATTCGGCGCATTATTTTGGAGTGCAATGAAGTTTGAGAAATGGAAAGCGAGGCAGATCGCTAAGGAAATTAAAAATCAGAGAAAAGGCTCTAGTTAATTTTTTTTGATTCTAGAAGGGTTTCAAGTAATTGGTTCTGACTTCGTTCCACAGCCCCTGCCAACAAAAAACATTAGCCAATGCTAGTGTTTTTTGTATTACTAGATACCTCTGTTAATTTCTAGGACTCAAAAAACCTTTAAGATAAGAGATTTTTGCCCTATCCTGATTTAGCAAACTAGAGTATAATCACTATATGAGCGCTTTTGAAAAGGAAAATATCTTCGTCGAACTCCGCGAATACCACATGAACGAATTCCCGGAATCTATGGCGAGTACACAACTCGACGAATTGCGAGTCGAGTTCGGTGAGCTAGAAGACTCTATTGTTAACATGATCCTTTCCTTAGTTAACGGTAAAGCCGAGTTTGAAGATCATTCGGAAGAGCTGAAGACCTTTAGAGAAAAGCTGAATGCCATCACGGCTGATACGGAAGCAGAGAAATCGAATAAGAATTTTTTTGAAGCTAAGCTTTCTCACTTAGATAAAATTTTGAATCAAACTGGTCGTGGTACATTCCCATTACGCAAGCAGCGACCAGCGCGAATTTCCCAATCAAAGAAGCCAGTTACTATCGGAAAATAACCAATAACTATAACCGCCTTACGAGGCGGTTTTTACATCATTAGAAAAAACTGGTGATTGACTATCCTCGATAATTTTGTTAATCTTGTTAGTCAGAATATTTATAGGAGGATAATTTGATGAATAAACAGGCATCATCGCCTCAAGAGCCACTGTTATTTGAAGAAGTGGCTTTGAGTGCGAGAGAAAGGCGAGCCATAGAGTCTTTTAAAATCGAAGCAGAAGTTGGAGAGTTCGAGTTTTTTGGAGCTATAACCGATGGTTTTTTTGTTCGACTCGATGAGTATCTGAAAGCTCTGGGTGGTAATTCCGATAAGGTTGTACAATCAGTAATTTCTGCCATTACCAAGCCACTCATACGAATGCCCAGCATGTTTGATATTGTTTCACCTCATTTTGGTATCATTGTCAGGGCAGTTCTTCCTAACTTGGAGTTTGAAATCCCACGATGGCATACTGATGGGAGTTATTTTACTGCAAGCCGTAAGATCTACAAACTGGTTTATACTGTCAAAGGGGAACCAACTCGGTTTGCATTTACTGCGAATCAAAAGCAGTTTGAAGATTTAGCAAATAAACAAAATCAGTTCGCTTTAGGATCGGTAGAAGATCTCTCTATACGCAAGAAACTCGATAGTTTAGTTACAGAGATCGAGCTTCCCGATTTTGACCATTTTGCTGTGTACTTAGTTGGCCATACGGACGCACAGATTCACTCCGAGCCCAATATGACAGAAAGTAGGGTATTTATGTCCTCATTGATAGGCTCTGAATCGGAAATTGAGGAGCTGCGAAGGCGGTGGTTATAAACCACCGCTCTTTTATATTTCTAATTTCAGATTTTGTTATACTTAAAGTAAATGAAGTCAAAAATTGTTCACGTTAACGACAAAATGCAGTCGGGTTATAGTTATGAGTTGGCTGCTCCCACTGGTAAAAAGTTTGATTCTGAATTCAAACCCGAACTTACGCCTAAACAAATGCTGGCACTAGGCGTCTTCGGTGGTAAATACATGACCGATTGTAAAAAAGAATTTCCAGACGATTGGTTTACTAAAGCCAAGCTGAATTCGAAATTTCATGATAAAGCATTAAACTATTTTAAAGTTAATGCCAGCCAACCTTTATCGGTCTGGCGCAAGAAAGGCTGGCTTCATCCGGAAGATCCGCGCGGCTGGTTTCAGTGGTACTGCCGGTACTATCTCGGTCGGCGTATGCTGGAAGAAGACAAGCGCCAGATTAAGCGCTGGAAAGCTATTCGGCGTCATATTGCTCAACTAAAAAAAGCTTGCCGGCCGCGAGATTATAACTGTCGACCACGCCAGCGCCAAGCGCTTCTTCATTGGGCGTACGACTCAAGAAAGATTTAAAAGCGCCCGAAGTTGGGCGCTTATCAATATAATTCAGAACTTAATTCTTAGAAGAGCCTGTTCTGAGAAAATCTAGCAGTTGGGGAATTTCTTCATCGTTGATCGTTGCAACTGCAATGTTGATTTCTGATTTAGAGAAGTCTATAGGCTTCCCAATTTTATTGGCAAAAGCAACAGCGCAAATGCGGTGACCGCCTTCGATATGTATTAATTGGCCATTCTCTTTTCGGAGGACAATCAATTTTGTTGGCAGTGGAAAATTTTTGGCTAACGGGACTACGCGGTCATGTGCCTGGCACCATTCAAAGAATTCTGGAATTTCCATAGCTTCCTCGAAAGTGGTTACAAGTTTATTATCGAAAAATTTTGACCACCCTTGATAAGGACCGACAATGATATTAGGAAGAGTCTTAGCAGGATCGGAAACTGCTTCTAGTACCCATTGTTT
>DAOLDG010000055.1:0-4937 GCA_035327465.1 Candidatus Doudnaibacteriota bacterium | reverse complement strand
CAATCCGTGGATGGCGGCAACTCTAACCAAACCATGAGTGTGTTTATCGAACTGCGACCATTGGCCGAGCGCGATCGCAAGAGTCCGGCGATTGTAGAAAACATGCAAGCCGAATTCAAAAATAAATTTGGTGAACGAGCTTTAGTCAATGAACTATCGGCTGGTCCACCCACCGAGACTTTGCCAGTGAGCGTAAAAATTTTTGAAGATAATGTAGAAAAATTGCAATTTGCCAGTGAGCGGATTGTGGCCGAACTGCGTACTTACGAAGAAGTGGATTTAGTAATTAGCGATTTTCAAACTCAAAGCATCGAGTTAGATATTTTTGTTGATAGCAATCGCGCTGCTGCCGCCGGCTTGTCTGTTCCAGCAGTTTACGCACAAATCGCTAGCTTATTGGGCGAAAATACGCTGTTTCGGATTGAGCAGACCAGTGTTGTGGTAAGGGTGCCAGAGGATACTAAACCTGCAACCCGAGATGCCTTGCTTGCCAGCGTAGTGTTTGGCGCCAACGGGGCGGTTCGCTTAGGCGATGTAGCCGAGTTGCGAGAAACTTTAGTACCGGCTTCCATTCGTAGCCTTAACGGTGAGCGCTATAGTTCGGTTAGCGCAGCTGTTAAAGATCAGCGGGATGTGATAAATGTTCAACGCCGCATTACCGAGTGGACAAAAACTAATGCCACGATGCTTGGTTTAAATGAAAGAGCGTTTCTAGACCGCGCTGGTGTGAATGAATTCGAAAAATCTTTTCAGGAATTATTTTTAGCTATTTTTGTAGCCTTACTGATTACTTACATAGCTTTTGTAGTATTCTTTAAAAGTTTTGTGCAACCGTTCATTATTTTGTATTCTGTACCATTGATATTAATCGGGGTATTTCCAGCTTTGGCACTGTTCAACAACGGCCAGTTTGGTTTTTTGGAAACCATCGGCATTTTGATGGTGATTGGTATAGTCGAAAACGTCGGCATCTTTATGATCGATTACGCCAACCGCAAGGTAGAAGCAGGAATGGATAAGCGCGAGGCGATTGCTTTGGCGTCGGGGATTCGTTTGCGACCGATTATTTTGACTAACATTACCACCTTGGCTGGCTTGTTGCCGCTGGCCGTGTTCTCACCGTTCTGGCGCGGCTTGGCTTTGGTTGTAATTTTTGGAATTTTAAGCTCGGGTATTTTGAGTTTGTTTACCACGCCAGTGTTATATGCTTGGCTTAAGCGAGTTAAAACATCAACATCAGAAACTCCTGCTTTGCCAGAATATCAAGAGCCGATTCAATTACCTGGCGCAACTGTGGGTAATGGTTACCCCACGCAGTTGCCGCCGAACTTACCGACTTTGTAATCAAAAACTCCGCTATTTGGCGGAGTTTTAGTTTGTCCAGCGAGAGAAAATGCCTGTAGAAATCTCGCGGCCAGTTTTTTGTTTCAGCGTCAGTTCGCCGGCTGTGACTTGGCCACCGCGGTTATTCATAGCGTCTTCGAGGACATTTTGCAAAGCCATGGCAGAAGAGTTGGTGGCGTAGCCGTTGATGAGTAGAAACTTGGCATCTTCCGAAAGGATGTTTATGCAAGTTTCGAGTAGCTTGGGCAGGTCGCGGTTAAACTTCCAAGTTTTGCCAGTAGGCGAATGGCCGAAGGCGGGCGGGTCCATGATGATTCCGTCGTATTTGGCGCCGCGCTTGTGTTCGCGCTGGGTAAATTTTAAGGCGTCATCTAGAATCCAGCGGATGCTGTCGTCATGGAATTTGTTGAGCGCTTGATTTTCTTTCGCCCAAGCGATGACCGGCTTACTGGCATCAACGTGCGTGACTTGGTGGCCGAGGCGGGTGAGTACCATGGTCGCGCCGCCAGTGTAAGCAAAGAGGTTGAGAATTTTTAATGATTCCCCTCCTGCCGCCGAAGGCGGATGGGAGGAATGGCTTCCCGCGGAGCGGGAAGGTGGGGTGGTTAGACCCATGAGCCATTCCCAATTGGCCGCTTGCTCCGCAAAAATACCCGTGTGTTTGAACGGCGTGAGCTTGGCCAAAAATTTGATGTCTGGCCGGAAATAAACTTCCCACTTGTCGGGAAGACTGGGCTTCTTGTTCCAACGGCCGCGTTCGCCGCTGCCCAAGAACTCGGCATCAACGTTATCCCATTCGCTTTGCGGCAAACTTGGCCGCCAAATGATTTGAGGATCCGGCCGTTTTAGCCGCACATTACCCCAGCGCTCCAGGCGAAAACCATCGCCAGTGTCGAGCAATTCAAAATCCAAAAATTGTTGAAAGGTTTCGAGGTGCATATGAATTTATCTTAACATAAAAACCGCTGTGAGCGGTTTTTATGTGCTAGGTGAGGTGGGACTTTCGCGTCGGCTTTCTGCTGAAAGCCTCCTTGTCCAGGGTTGCTGCAAACAGCCGGGGGCTGTTTGCAGATCGTTCGGCTGCGGATTTTTCTGCAGAAAAATCCTGGTCTCACTCCAACCCGCTCGAGTCTTCCTAAAACTAACCATACAAAAAGTACCACTGGCTTGGTACTTTTTTTGGTGGGTGAGGTGGGACTCGGTCACCTCCCGCTACTCTCCTCCAGGCATTCGCTTGCGCTCAAGGCCTGTCGTCGAGTAACGCTGCGACGACCCCCGCCGCTATTGATTGCTTCAAGTAGTCGCAATCAATTCCTCGCTTCGCTCGGACCGCTCTTTTCTCGCCTTCTATAACATAATACAAAAGCACGCCACAGAAGTGGCGTGCTTTTGTATGGTGGGTGAGGTGGGACTCGAACCCACGACCCTCGGCTTAAAAGGCCGGTGCTCTACCAGCTGAGCTACTCACCCTTGATTCGGTTGTAAATACTAACAAATTCTACAACAAATCTCGATTTTTTTCAAGGGAACAGATGCTATAATAGAATAAAGGAACTTGCTTATATGACATCAAAACAAATTGTCATTCTGGGGGCTGGGTTTGGGGGGATTGCAGCTGCAAAGCAATTGGTAAAATATCCAGAGTTTGAGGTAACGCTTATCGATCAAAACCCAGTTCATATAATCCACGGACAATTATACGAAGTAGCAACCAGTCCCAGTGAGCTAACTTCATTGCCAGAGTTAAAACGTAGTGTAGAAATTCCCTTGTTAGAAGTGTTCAGTGGCACCGCTGTAAAAATAATTACAGCCCGAGTCGAGAGTGTAAATGTCTTAGAACAAAAAGTGCAGGCTGCGGGAAAGTCTTACCGTTACGATTATTTAATTTCTGCTTTGGGCTCTAGTCCAAATTTTTTCGCCATTCCTGGAGCAGATGAACACTCTTTGCATTTTCAGACTAGCTACGACGCATTGCGTATTCGAACAGCAGTCGAGACCGCATTAGATTTAGCACGTTTGCATACTTCATTGCCAGTTGTGAATATTATTATAGCTGGCGGGGGAGTGGCAGGAGTGGAGGTTGCGGCCGAACTGCAAGGCATGCTGAATTATTTGTCTTGGCAGAAAAATTTATCACGAAATAAAATCATAACCACGGTTATCGAACGCAGTAGTGCAATTATTTCTACTTTTCCCGAGCGCGTACAAGTTGTGGCAGCTAAGCGTTTACAAGATCTGGGGGTAGAAGTGAAGTTAAATACCGTAATCGAATCGGTTGATAAGCACTTTGTTAATACCAATCAAGGTAATTTAAAATACGACATCTTTATTTGGGCAGCAGGGGTGAGGGCTAATCCACTGCCTACGATTGAGCAGTTCCCGATAAAAAAAGGTGATCGCATCGAGGTTGATAGCTGTTTTCGACCACCATCGAATCAATCTATATTTATATTAGGCGATCAATGCTCCCGCGAGGACGATAACTCCGGCTTGCCTTTACCCGGAACCGCTAGTCAGGCAATTTATCAAGCCAAATATGTTGCGCGTGCCATTCGGGCATTGGCGGCTAATCAACCACTGCCAAAGTTTCAATGCCAAAGTTTTCCGTACCTAATTCCGCTTGGTCCAAAGTGGGCGATTTTTGCCAGCGGCAACCGATTGATTGCTGGCTATTTTGGTTACCTAATTCGGCAACTAGTTTGGCTACGTTATTACAGTTCAATTTTGGGTTTGCGTAAAGGCTTGCATTGGCTGTGGCGCACAGCAGAAATTTATTCGAGGAATGATTAATGAGCCGTTATTACAAGTTTCTTCGACAATTAAAATATGGTTCGCAGTTTGCTTTTATATTTGTGGTGTTTATTTTTTTCTTGGCTGCTTATTCGTATTTGGTTGGCACGCCATATTTTGATGCTTTCGAACTTTGGGCTGAAGATAACTATTGGCGACTAGTTGGATTTTTATTAATCCTTAAAATAGTTGGGATTGTATGGCCGCCAATACCAGGTGTAATTCCATTGATAGGTTCTATACCAGTACTTGGCTGGTTTCCTGCTTTGTTGATTGATGCTATTGGTTATATGATTGGTTCAACGATTGCGTTTTACTTGGCTCGTAGTTATGGCATTATTGTTATTCATAAGTTATTTGGAGAAAGCGGAGTTAAGCAAGTGGAAAAATTCCGGATAAAGCCCGAGCGAGAGCTTGAAGCAATTTCTTTAATGAAAATTTTTGGCGGCGGAATTGGGGAGTTTATAAGTTATGCCGCTGGTGTTACTCGAATGAGATTTATTAATTTTTTCTGGGGAAATTTAATATCGATTATTGTGGTGAGTTTGCCTCTGTTTTATTTTTTCAGCTTCGCGTTTTCGGAAAATAATTTGTTGTATGCATTAGTACCGCTTGGCATTGGATTGTTGTTATTTTATTTATTACGTCGCAGGTACTTTGAATGGGAATAATAAAACCGCCCTTCGACTAGCTCAGGGCGGTTTTTTGGTCTTCGGTTCCTTCAATTTTTTCGGAGGGGGCGGTCTCGGTTTTGGCGGACTTCGTTCGCTTCTTAGCTACTTTTTTCTTGGCAACTTTTCGAG
>DAOLDG010000054.1:0-4940 GCA_035327465.1 Candidatus Doudnaibacteriota bacterium | reverse complement strand
CTCCTGCCGCTACTCATATAGTTAGTAGTGGAGGCATGGCCGACTTTGACATTTAAGACGCATCGCGCTAAGATGCTCATATTGTTAAGGAGGTCGAAAATGAGTATCAATGCCGAACTAGACAGTATGATGAAAGTGGCTAATGTACTTCGGTTTATAGTGGTGGTTCTGCGCAATTATTTTTTGCGGGAGAATCAAGCTAAACTGTTGTGGGCATTTCCGGTATGCGTGCCAATGACAACACAAATCGCAGCCCAGATTGCTAATTTATCTGTAAAACAATTAGAAATTTTGGACGACGTTCTGGAAGAATTTGGCGCTAAACTTGGAAAAGATATTAAGTTAGAAGTCGAGCAGGGCGAGTGGTTCATTATAATTAATTTAATTGTGCCTGATATTGATCCAGGCCCTGAAGGTGATGATGATTTTGAACCACGACCAGCTTATGAAAAACCACCATTGGTAATGGCAGCGTCTGGTAGGTAGTAAGAAATTTATAGCCCGATGCAGATGCATCGGGCTCTTTTTAATCCAGGTGTTGGTTAAAGAAATCTAGTGTACGCCTCATGACTGTGCTCCAGGCCGGCCCGAACTCGTGGCCTTCGCCCGGGTAAGTGTGCAGGACAACTTCTTTGTTGGCGGCTTGTAATCCTTGGTAGGTTGTTTGGCTCCACTCCAGCGGCACGCTATCGTCCGCAGTGCCGTGGTTGATCATGATCGGGGACTGTATCTTGTCGAAGAAATTTTTTGGGGACATGTTGTCCCAAAATTCGGGATTGGACTCGGGGTCGCCGTGAGTTTCCGCAATTTGGCGTACGGCTTCGGGTCGACTGCGCGTCCAGCGATAATAACTTTCGCGGATATCGGCCGAGACTGGTGCGTACAACATATACGCTTGCACCAAATCTGGCTGCGTGACCATGATTGCTTGGGCAATGCCGCCGCCCATTGAGTGGCCAATCATAGTAATTTTGTTAGTGTCGGCGTACGGAAGGTTAGCAGCTTTTAATGCATAGATAGAATTAATTACATCTTCAATGTAGCCGATGCGGATACTGCCTTCAACATTATCGTCTTTGTCGGATTGTGCGTGGTTTCGGTAATCGGGATGAATCACAATGTAACCGTTCCGAGCAAAGTAGTCTTGTTCGCGGCGAAGTCCACGGCCGTTGGTGTAGATGGCGGGATCAATGTAACCGTGATTCATAATCACGACTGGGAAAGGCCCGCTGCCTTTCGGTACATTCATGATACCAGAAATAGTTAACTCGCCGCTTTTGTAGGTAATGAAGTAGCGGGTGTAAGCTGCGTTGTCGTCTTGAACTTGCCCTAAAGTTAAGCCCCTACCATCAAATTGTTTGTGCATAAGAGCGGGAAGTGAAACTGGATTAAATTGCTCCAGGCTAGTCTGGCTCTGGTCTTGCTCTGCTTCTACTTGACTTGCAGTGTTAGAGGGATTGTTATTACAACCTACTGCCAAAGCACAAAGCACGAGAATTAACAGGAGAATTTTAGTTAATTTATTCATGTATTAAATATAACATTATATAGTAGAAATTGTTTAAATAAAAAAACAGCCCAGTAGGACTGTTTTTTTAAACTAGACGCGTTGTACGTTAGTCGCATTCTTTCCTTTAGGGGAATCCTCTTCTTCGAAAGTAACGTTGTCACCTTCTTGAATTTCGTCAAAGGTAACTCCGACGAGAGAATTGCTATGGAAGAACAGGTCTTTGTCGGAACCTTCAGGAGTGATGAATCCAAAACCCTTGTCGGTCTTTTTCTTTACTACACCGTTCATGATTGCATTTTATTGATAAAGCAAATTTATAGATATTGGGCTTACAAGTAAGCCACTTTGGAGCTCGACGATTTTTCCTACAGATAAACTTGATTGCTTAAGTATGACACGAACGCTAATAAATAGCAAGGAGTGAGTATAGACTTCGCAGATTTAGAGCTGTTGGATAGAGTAGAAGATTACGATATGATAGTGAATATAGGAGGAACAAATGGATCCGTTTTTCAAAGTAGCGATTATAGCTATTCTGGCAGGATTAGCTTGGCTGTTTGCTTGGGTAGTAATAAGTGGAAGAAGGTCTCGCTATAATGGGTTGGTGAGTCGTCACCGGACCATCGCAACCTATGCTTTAGTGCTAACCGTGCTGTTGGTGTTAACGATAGAAGTGGCGATTAGAGTTGGCACAGGGCCGCCTCGTGGGACTCTGTTTATGGTGCACATGCTTTTCGCTATTCCGTTTTTTTTGAGCCTTCTTGTGCTTAGATTTTGGGTAACCGGAATTCGGTATCATAGGGCTCATAAGTATTTCGCTTATGGCTGTTTAGCTACCTTTGTTGGCACTTTATTTACAGGTGTATGGTTAATGATTCTCTAATGCTTTAGGGAAATATTCAAGGCGTCTTTTTTAATAAAAGACGCTTTTTTAAAAGTTTCGGAGTAATTTTAGACCGCTTATAAAAGTTCCTAGAAAAGTGAATGCGTTAACGAATAGCAAAGTTGCGGTCAGTTCAGATGCATCGCGATAAATCAGAATGAGCGAAATTAGAAATATCACTCCAGCACCTATATGGATAAAGAGGATGGGTGTTGGTTTGGAAAAACCTCTCATGCGGACGCGAAATTCGGTTACAATCACAAAAAACAAAGTCGCAATTATGGCGAGCAGCGCAAGTGTTTTAATTGTTCCTAGCTCTGAATAGGTTTTGGTAAGGTGGGTAATTGCAAAAATATGCAGTGTAATTGCAGTAGCAGCCATTACGAACAAGGCAGTGTAATGTAAATATTTTCTCATGACATAATTATACATTGCAACATCTTCAATTTGCTATACTTAATCTTAAAGGAGGACGAATGATTAAGAAAGTAAAGAAAACAGTTTTTTTAACTTTGGGACACCTGTTCTTTGCGATAGGAACGATAGGAATTTTTCTACCAATTTTGCCGACCGTGCCATTTTATCTCTTGGCGCTTGGCTGTTATTTTAGGAGTTCGGAGCGGTTTCATGCCGCTATGCTTAATAACAAGTATTACGGACAATCTTTGCAGGATTGGCAACGGGAGAAAGCAATATCGAGACGTTCAAAATTTATGGCTGTTGGAATGATTTGGTTTTCTATTCCTGTCGCAGCATACTTCGCACCAATTTTCGCTGTTAAGGTATTATTGATAGTTATTGGTGTTGTTGTTTCCGCTTACATAATAACCAGGGCAGAACCTTCAAGTGTTGCAGAATTAGCCGACGAATCAATTTGATTAGTCGGTCTTTTTTTAAATCAAAAAACACTGTGACGGTGTTATGGTGGTGGAATTGATCGATTAGTATGGAAAATTTATCTGGCTTTGGTGAGGGAAGTTTATTTGCAATAACTACTTCAGCAATTTTAAAATAAAAAAGAACACACTCGCTACTGCAAAGTATGTTCTTGTAGTTACCTCTCCGAACTCAATTTCTAATTGCCTCTTGCGTTGTTTATCGAGATTTAGATAAAACCTTCTTCCCAGTTTGGGTCGTCTGCAGCTTTTTTATAGAAGTTCTTTGCCGCTACTCCGTTGAGATTGGTTAATACAACTTCGATATCTGGTTCTTCTGGTTCATCGGGTAGTTTCTCGCACCAAGTGATATCATTGACCTTTAATGCCATATGCGACCCGTTAGCAATGATTAGGCAAGTCATACCTACCTGGGGGATAAACGGGAGCTCCACCATTTTTCGAAACGCTTTATCTTCTGTCGCGCCGGGTAATTCGCACGGCACCGTAAAACAAACCTTCATTTTATACCTCCATATTATTTTCGTCTATAGTATACACCAGAAAGCAAACCACCATTGGTTGACAATCTCCTCTCTGGTGGACATTATAGCAAAAGATTTGGACCCAATCCGGGAGTATATTTTGCGGTGGTATCCAGTGATTTTAAATATAAAAAAGCAGAAGAGTTAGTTCTGCTTTTCATAATTTGGACCCCCGAGTGCTTCGAAGCTTAGTCAGCTCTTTATATCTCTGCAATTCCTGTTCAGTAACAGTCTCGCGTCGTTTTTTGATCGCAGGAAGTTCTTCATTCCACCATCTTTGGTTAGATCGTAAGAAATATACCGACTCGCCAAGATTAGAGTGAATCAGGGCTTCTCGAGCGTAAATTTCGTAGAAGAATTCTTCCAAAGACATTTGTTTGACCTTTTCGCATTCATCCATCTCGCATTCAAGTCTAAATATTTCTTCATCGAATTCAAAAGATGGGGGAAAGCCATCATCTTCATTTTCTTCAACATGCTGTGTTGAAGAATATAAGATCTCTTCCAGCTCGGAATATTTTAACTTGGGCATATTTACCTCCTTGTAGTTAAACTAAAATACCACATTACGTGGTATTTGTCAATAGTTGGTGGAGCAGATCGAATAGTTTGGAAAACTTATCTGGCTTTGGTAAAGGAGATTTATTTTGCAATTGCAGAATATGGATAAATAAAAAAGACCCGCATAAGTGCCGGGTCAGGTGTTCATATTCCGATCGTTGTTACCAAAGTTTTACGAGATTCCCACCGTAGAAACGGTAAGGAAGATCGTTGTTGCGAAAGACTTGTTGCAAGATCGTGTAATTGTTTATATCAGAATCTTCGGGTGGCTGCAGCCCTTGCGACAAATACTTAGCACGTTGAGTTAAAATTGCAAGATCTGCAGGGCAGCTGCTTACAGAACTACGGGCGATATCATACACAATGGCCCAGTCAGCTTGCGTCAACTCACCACCTCGGACTTCGTTTCTTCTATTTGCGAAGCGTTCAGTTATGTTGATCGTGGATTCTGGAATCCATCCGTCAGTTGTATAGCGAGCTTCGATAACAATAGAAAGCTTCAAATTTTTTGATATCTCGATACTATTGTTATTCATTTCTTCGCGAATAATTTTGTTAATCCTTTC
>DAOLDG010000053.1:0-5297 GCA_035327465.1 Candidatus Doudnaibacteriota bacterium | reverse complement strand
ATAGTGTTATTATTGGTTATTGTGGGTTTGGCAGTAAGAACTGCTTTTGGTTCCACAGAGCCAGTTGCAGCTAAGATTTTGGCTGGTTTGATTTGTCTGGCAGTGGCTACGGCTGCTGTGTTGGCGCTCTTTCCTACTCAAGTCGAAGCTTTCTTTATCTGGAGAAATATTTCCCAAGCTAAATGGAGCCGTGAGAACGCTTCGGACAAGCTTTTGGAAAGGCCAGTTTATAAAGTTTTAGAGAGAACCAATCTGTGGAAAGTGAAGAGGAAGCCATGGGGAAGTCCAGAACTAGATGAGAATGGCATTCCAAAAGTTGTTCCATGTCAGATAAAGAATTCTGCTGGTCAATTAGTTTCGAGCTTGGAGCCAGGTGAGGAATTTATCACCACCCAAGTTAAATTTAAAACCGTGGATGCACTGGAAGTATTAATTCCGATTACACTTCGAGGTCCTGATGGAACTTGGATACAGCCAGCTGGTTTAGAGGGAAACGATGAATGTTTGGCATTACTATCAAAGACAACTTTGATGTTCCACGAACAAACAAAAGCCAACCCTGAAACAGGAAAAGCTTTTGAACGTTTCTCTCTGCATTTGCAAAATTTGCAAATTCCAGCAACTGGCCCATTCAATACCGGAGCGTATATTTCCAAAGGACAGAAGGTTTGGATAACGGCGACTGGCAAAGTAAATGCCATGGCCGAGACCGAACAGTCGAGTCCTAGGTATCGCTGGGTAGGTCCTAGTGGCTGGGCCAGTAACCCCGAATTTATTTCGGGATCAGTTGGCCCACTACTAATAGACGAACCTTATATGGCATTGGCCGCCACAATCAATCCAATCAGTCCAAGGATTGATGATGGCGGCTGGGTGTATATTGGTAGCGAAAAGACTATCGAGGCTACTAGAGAGGGTTATCTATTCTTGATAGTTAACGATAGAAAAAGCCAACATGATGTAAATCGTGATTGGTTTAATCATACTCAAGGAGGGTTTATAGTTGAGGTGAAAGTGCGATGAATACATTATATTATCGCGCTCAACCACCATAAAAGCGTTTGGATTTTTCCAACGCTTTTTTTATTTGCATTAATATAGCTATGTGTTATAATTATCCTAAGATATTTCAGTTTTAGAAACAAAATCTCCAAACCAAAATCAAATAATTTATGAATAAGCATGCAAATCTTGCCTTAATCGTGCAAATGATTGAGGCGGCCGAAAAGAATATTCAATCTGCAAAACACCTATTGCGCGAAATGGCGGGTGGTTCAACGACGCGTACTACAACTAATTTTGCCGAAAAAGCGACTGGCTTAGCTGTTCTCGATGGCGGAAAAATCATTGAAGGGGTGTTTGATGGTCAAAATATGATCGGCCCAGATAATAAGCAGTATCCGGTACCAGCAAATTACGCTTCTAAGTCTAAACTAGTTGAAGGTGATGTTCTTAAACTCACTATCGCCGACGACGGCTCGTTCATATATAAACAAATCGGTCCAGTTGATAGGAAAAAAATTATCGGCATGTTGCTTCAAGATGAAAACGGTGACTACAAAGTAATCGCAGATGGTAAAACTTTCCGCGTTCTGTTAGCGTCGTTAACTTATTTCAAAGCTTCTGCTGGTGATGAAGTTACAATTGTTGTCCCTCAAGAAGGCGATAGCCAATGGGCGGCTGTGGAAAATGTAATTAGACACGGCGCTAGTGGCGATGCCGAGTTTGATGGTTCTATAGGGAGCGTCGGTATGGACGGTGATCAAGATATGGAGGCCGAGCCAATGATGCAGTCCGAAACTGAAGAATTTTAATTTTAATAATTAACAGAATATTTTGTGGCTATATTAGCTCTTTATAATCAGCGTCTGGCTGCTCTACTCGATGCCAGACCAGTTATTTTACAGATCTTACGTTTTGCGGCAATCGGGACACTCAACACTGCGCTCGATTTTATCATCCTTAATTACTTAACGAAAACTTTTGATATTACCGCAGGGATTCCACTTGGGATGGTGAATGTAATTGGTTTCAGCGCAGCCATGGTTCAAAGTTACTTATGGAATCGTGCTTGGGCTTTTTCTACTTTCCATATTTCACCTTTAGCTAATGCGTTTCGATTGATAATGGTTGGCGGTTTGGGTTTAACAGCCTTTCTGTTGGTGATTTTGGGTGGTCTGAATTCTGCCGCCGAAACCTATTATCTGTTCTTGTTATTGATTTTCATTGTTAGCGAAATTGTCTTGTGGTATGGATTCCGATTGAAACTGGCTAGCGAAACCGACGCAGGGATTGGCCATCAGTTTACACTTTTCATGACCATCAGTTTAGTTGGATTATTAATCAACAGCGGTATTGTAGCTTTGGCTTCTCTGGCTTTGGCTCCATCGCTTAGCAGTTTGATTAACACTGATACTATCAAAAATGTATCGAAAATCCTAGCTACTGGCGTATCGTTGATTTGGAACTTCCTCGGTTATAAATTGATAGTTTTTAAAAAATAATCTAACTTGATTTTTTCTTCTAAAAACCGCTTAATTAAAAGCGGTTTTAGATATGATATAATGAGTAGAGAGTAAAGAAGAACAACTTGAGTGAAATTGCCTATGGCTGTCTATTATCAAACTTATCGACCGCAAAATTTTAGTGAAGTCGTGGGCCAAGAACCCATTGTTAAAGCATTGTTACAAGCCGCAAAACTGGGGCGAATTGGACATGCTTATTTGTTTTGCGGTAGCCGTGGGATTGGCAAAACTACCTTGGCGCGAATTTTAGCTAAAGCTGCTAATTGTACAGATTTAAAAAATGGCGACCCTTGTACTAAGTGTAGTGCATGCACAGCCATTAGTGGCGGTCGTTTTTTGGATGTAGTCGAAATAGATGCCGCTTCTCATACGGGTGTGGATAATATTCGCGAACTCATTGAACGGATTAATTTTGGTCCAAGTTTGGGTTTACGTAAAGTGTTTATTATCGATGAGGTGCATATGCTTTCGAAAGCTGCCTTCAATGCCTTGCTTAAAACTTTAGAAGAGCCACCTGCGCACGCGCTATTTATCTTGGCGACTACAGATATTGATAAAGTTCCCGAAACGATTGTTTCTCGCACCCAGCGATTTGATTTTCGAAAAATTACATCAACGCAAATACTCAAAACTCTAGAAACCATTACTAAGCAAGAAAAGTTAACTTTGAGCCCAGAAAGTTTGCAACTTATCGCGCAAAACAGTGAAGGTGGACTGCGCGATGCGTTATCGCAGTTGTCTATGATCGCGGTGCTCGAAAAAAATCATAGTATGGATGACGTGCATTTATTGCTTGGGACTACTTCTCGAGAAATTGTGGATGAGTTGTTAGGTTATATTACAGCTGGTCAAACTGAACCCTTACCGCAATTTTTTGCTCGTCAAACCGAACAGAATTTTGATGCCACGAGTTTTACTCGGAAAGTTTTAACTGTATTACAGGAGCGCCTCGAGGCCGTGCTTATTAATGAGGGTTCGCCAGATGGATTACAGTTGCCACAACTTTTGCATATTACCCGATTATTTTTGCGTGCTTACAAAGAAATTGAACGTGCCTTAAGTCCAGAATTGCCAGTACTTTTAGCGAGTATTGAAGCGGCTTTGTATATGGGTGGCTCTTCCGATAATTCTTCTAGCACAAATCAACGCGGTCGTACCAATAGCAACCGCACGAACCCTGCCGAGAATCAATCCGCAATTCGGTCCGCAATTACCAGCTTACCTTCATTAGAAGTAACAACAGCCGTGGCTATTGAGCAGAAATTAACGAGTACTCAAACTGATAAAGTATTGCCAGAGCTTACTTCTGAACAGGTAAAATTGTGGTGGCCAGCGCTAGTCAACGAAGTTCGAGGTGTTAACAGTCCGCTGGCTACCTTGTTAAAAAATTCTCCACTGGCCGATGTTTCTGGCAATCAGGTTTTGGTTTCGGTTAAGTATTTATTTCATAAAGAGCAATTAGAAAGCGGCAAGTTACGTTCTGTAATTACCGACTTTTTAAGTGAACAAGCTGGTGGTCCGGTCATTTTTGGGGCAGTAATTAATAAAGGCTTAGCGGTTGATAATGAGATTACTGATACCGCCACAGCTGTTGGAGATGCTTTGCGCATTTTCGGCGGTGAATTAATCGAATAACTTAGAAACAAATAATTAATTAATAATCGCATTCGCGATTGAAAATATATGGAAGACAAAAATAAAAAATTTACCATCGCTGTGATTAGTTTAGCAGTGTTGGCTTTGGTGACCATTACGATTTGGGAACCAGGACAGTGGTCGTTCCGTGACTCAACCGATTATGACGAGCAAGCACGCTTGGCTCAAGAGGAGCTAGAAATGTATCGTGAGTTCTTAGCCTCAATCGAACCGAACGTAGCCGCTAGTCAGCAGTTTTTAGAGAAGATTGCCACAGAAGATATCGTACGCTCGGAAGTTAATCAAACCCTGCGAGTTAATCAGCCAGTTAGCGTACCACAACTTGCCAACAGTGAGCTCAATATTAGCAATCGTAACGATCGCGACTTTATGATTAACTATCTCACTGCTTCTAGTTCGATGTTGGCGAACTATCGAGAATCGATTCAGAGTAGCGTGCAAGAAGTTTTCACGACAAGTAGTAATCCCGCCACCTTAACAGCGGCCGCTGCCGAAACTTCACGGTTAATTACCAACTTAAAAGAAATGAGCGTACCGACCAGTGCCGTGGAGCTACATAAAGCTAGTATTGTTGGCTTGGATCAATATGCCCAGATGTTTACAGAGGCGCGTAATTATTCTATGCGTACTAACGAGGACCCTTGGCCTCGGCTTTATAGCCAGTATGCGGTGATTGATAATCGCATGGCTGTGGTTAATTCCGAATTAGAACGTATCAATCGTACCTTTGCATTGGGTCCAGACGTAGAGTTGCCGAAATTTAGCTTGGTAAAAACTGCTAATGCGCAGTTTGTGGTCACAGTGGCTACCGATTGGCAGGCTATCTTGTTTGATGCGGTGAAAACTGGTTTGGCTCGCGCGTTTGCTAATTTTTCCATTGTAATGTTGGATAAACTGGTTGGACATATTGAGAAAAGTTTTGCAATCGCCAGTCAGTTGTATTATTCGAATGAGCTCGGTAGGTTTTACTCGGTAGAGTATATGCAGCGTTTTGTGTCCGACCCTCTCGATCAGGATATTATTAGCAAATTTATCCCCGAATATTTTTGTATCGCACCGGATGGCCGACAATTACGAGATATTTTCGTGGCCAAAGCGCGTGATAACGTAGGTAAC
>DAOLDG010000052.1:0-5845 GCA_035327465.1 Candidatus Doudnaibacteriota bacterium | reverse complement strand
ATGGTCTGCCAACAAAAGATCGTCACGATAGTGGCGATTTTTTGTTGGTAAAGTTATAGAGGAATCGAACGGGTTGAAGCGAGCTACGACAGCTCAGCAGAGCTGGCGGCCGCGAGCGATCACAAGTCGTCTGGGAGACGACTTGCGCAACCCCCGGACAGCGAAGCTTTCAGCAGAAAGCCGAGGCGGAATTCCCCAAACAACACCGCCTCATTTCTACTCCCCTTTCTACAGCTTATCCTCTTGCGCAAAATTGCATTTGGAGTTATGATTCTTGGGTTGTTCTAAAAATTAATCTAAAGTCGGAGGACAAAAAAAACTACATATGCAATCCCTACTTGGCCACTTTTGGCCGAAGCGCGTCCGCGCTAAAACCTTCCTCTACATCGGGCTAATCAGCCTGATTTTTGCTCCCGCGGCTCATGCAGCTAGCGGCGGACCTGATGGCAACGGTTTTGTCCTTAGCTTGCTTTGGCTGGCAATCATTCTCATCGCTGCCAAATTAGCGAGCATGATCGAAAACTACGGCCAATCCGCCGTACTTGGCGAGTTGGTTATCGGCGTTGTCTTGGGCAACCTCGCTTTAATTGGCATCAATCTCCTTGAACCCATTAAATCCGATCCGCTCATCCCGCACTTCGCGGAAATCGGCGTCATCATCCTGCTGTTTCAAGTGGGCCTAGAGTCCAACATTGCTGAAATGCGCAAAGTTGGTATGCGTGCCTTTTTGGTCGCCATCATTGGCGTAGTCGCACCATTCGCGCTCGGAGCGTGGATAGTAGGGCCCTGGCTCCTGCCAGATCTGTCGAGTAATGCCTACCTGTTTATTGGAGCGGCGCTCACCGCGACTTCGGTCGGCATTACTGCGCGCGTCTTCAAAGATTTAGGTAAAATCAAAATCCCAGAAGCCAAAATCGTGCTAGGGGCGGCGGTTATCGACGACGTAGTTGGTTTAGTTATCTTGGCCGTTGTTTCTGCGCTGGTGACTGCTGGCAGTATTAGTGCGGGCACCATCGGTTTCATTTTCGGCAAATCCTTACTGTTCTTGGTTGGCGCTATCGTACTCGGCCATTACACTGCTCCATACTTCGGACGCTTTTTGTCCAAAGTCCACACTGGGGTTGGTATGAAGTTCACGCTAGCCATCGGCTTTGCTCTAGTATTTGCGGCTGGTGCCGGCCTAATTGGTCTCGCGCCAATCGTTGGTGCTTTTGCAGCTGGTTTGGTGCTCGACCCGGTTCACTTCAAATACTTCCGCCGGCCGCAAGTCGCGCGAGATTTAGAAGAACACCTGGAGCACGTCAGCGAAGAAGGCAAAGAAAAAATTCTCAAACTGGCCGAACGGCATTCGCATAAGCATGTCGAAGACCTCATTGAGCCGATTGCTATGTTCTTTGTTCCAATCTTCTTCGTCTACACCGGTATGAGCGTAAACCTAGCTACCCTACTCGACCCACGCACCTTGCTGGTTGGCGGCGCCATCACTATTGTCGCTTTCCTCGGGAAATGGGTGTCTGGTCTAGTGGCTGGTAATGTCAACAAAAATCTGGTTGGCTTCGGTATGGTACCGCGCGGCGAAGTAGGTTTGATTTTTGCTACGATTGGTAAATCTTTAGGCGTAATCAATGATGAAGTGTTTTCTATTATCATTATTATGGTGATACTTACTACCTTACTCACTCCGCCAATCCTCTCGCACTTGCTCAAAAAATATCAAGACAAGCCAGGCGAGGCACAACCCCAAGCGGCATAAACGACAATCCCAGAGTAATTACTCTGGGATTTTTTATACACAGGTTTCGACTTGTTTAATTAAAAATTTGCTATAATAGAGAAAACATTTATCCTCGTTGAAAGGGGGTGAGAAACTTGAAAACTATCAATATGATTGCCATGATTCTCTTAGTAGTGGGTGGTTTAAACTGGGGCTTGGTTGGCGCATTTCAACTAGACTTAGTTGCAACAATTTTTGGCGAAGGCAGTGGTATTTCTAACATTGTCTATATCTTAGTTGGTTTGTCTGCAATTTTAGTTGCAATCAACAGTATGAAAGGAAGTGGCTCTTCTGCTCCTTCTACAATGTAACAATTTGTTTGCATGCAAACAAAAACCACATAATGTGGTTTTTGTTTTTTTAAAAAGCCGGTATAATGTCTAGGTAAAGATCCCGGCTGGCCCGCGCGACTTCGTCGCTTGTAGCCGCCGGGATGACATTTTTTATGAAACTGGTCAAAATTCTCGCCATCGAAACCAGCTGTGATGAAACCGCAGCGGCCATTCTCTCCGGCTCTTTGCAAAGCAAACAGCCGGTGTTTCAATTTTTATCGTCGGTAGTGAACTCCCAAATTTCGGTTCACCGCCGTACTGGCGGTATCGTGCCAGAAGTAGCGGCACGGGCCCACATAGCCGCGATTGCGCCAGTCGTACAAACCGCGCTAAAGAATGCTAAGCTCACACTTGCAGAAATCGATTATGTTGCGGTCACGAGTGGGCCAGGTTTAGTAGTATCTCTAATTGTAGGCACAGAATTCGCCAAAGGTTTAGCAGCTGGTGCCAACATACCTCTACTTCCTACTAATCATATGGCTGGTCATCTGTTTTCGCCTTTTGCAAAACTCGCCACAAGCAAAGCTTCGACACGGTTTCCAATGTTGGCAATTATTGTTTCGGGAGGCCATACGATGTTTTTGTTGATGAAAAATTATGCTCACTATAAATTGATTGGCCAAACTGTAGATGACGCCGCAGGAGAAGCGTTCGATAAAGTCGCGCGCTTATTAAACCTTCCCTATCCTGGCGGGCCAGAAATTTCTAAGTTGGCCGAACAAGGCCAAACCGATTTCAATTTTCCACGACCAATGCTCCATGATAAAAATTTTAATTTTTCCTTCGCGGGATTAAAAACATCGGTACTTTATTTTATGGATAAATTGAAAAAGCCTATCTCCAAGCAAACCAAAGCCAATATCGCAATGTCCTTCGAAAATGCAGTGGTTGATGTTATTACGCAAAAAGCTTGGCGTGCCGTACAAAAATACGGATGCAAAACCATCACTCTTTCTGGTGGGGTAGCGGCCAACCGAGCGCTACGGGAATCTTTGGCCAATCTTTGCTCAAAAAATAAACTAAATTTCTTAGTACCCGATTTAGAATTATGTGGGGACAATGCCCAAATGATAGCCCTAGCCGCTTATTTTGACCTTCGGGCTGGCAAAAAACCAACACCTCCTGCTAAGGTCCAAGCTAACCCTGCTTGGGAATTGGTCTAAACCAATAAAAACTGGCATAATTATCGTATATGTTAGAATTAGAAAAATCTTATGAAGCTGATAAATATGAGGCCGATATCTACCAAAAATGGTTAGATTCTGGCTATTTTAACCCTGATAATTTAGACGGCGAGCCGTTCACGATTATCTTGCCGCCACCGAATGTAACTGGAACACTGCACGTTGGTCACGCTCTGACTATAACAATTCAAGATATTCTAATTCGCTGGCGACGCATACAAGGGCGCAAAACTTTATGGTTGCCTGGCACTGACCACGCGGCAATTGCCACCCAAAACAAAGTTGAAAAACTCCTCGAAAAAGAAGGTCAACGGAAAAGTGATTTGGGTCGAGAACGATTCTTAGAACGAGTAGAACAGTTCGCGCAAGCTAGTCACGATACCATTCTAAAACAACTCCAAGCTATGGGTGCTTCACTGGATTGGAGTCGCGAAGCTTACACAATGGACGAAGATCGAAGTGTAGCTGTTCGAACAGCTTTCAAAACCATGTATGATGATGGGTTAATTTATCGCGCGCACAAAGTAATCAATTGGGACCCAAAAGGCCAAACTGTAATTTCGGATGATGAAATTGTTCATCAAGAACGTGAAGCCATACTTTACACTTTTAGATACTCGCCAGAGTTCCCTATTGCCATCTCTACAACTAGACCAGAAACCAAGGTTGGCGACACTGCTGTGGCTGTGCATCCGGATGATAAACGCTACGCCCAATATGTCGGACAAGAATTCGAAGTCGAATTTTGCGGGGTGGCCTTGCATATCAAAATTATCGCCGATGATTCGGTAGATAAAGAATTTGGCACTGGCGCATTAGGAGTAACGCCGGCGCATAGCCAAATCGATGCCGAGTTGGCCGAACGACATCAACTCGACTTTAAACCAGTGATTAATGAGTTCGCCAAAATCACTGTTGGCGACGAACGCATCTTCGATAAAAAAACTGCTGTGGCTCGCGAAGCGATTGTGGAGTGGCTCAAAGCTGAAGGATTGCTCGAACGAGAAGAGAAAATTACACAAAATATCGCTACAGCCGAACGCACTGGAGGCATCATCGAACCTTTGCCAAAATTGCAATGGTTTTTAGCAGTTAACAAGCCATTTATATTGCGTCATTCGGAAATTGAAGGGTTAAGTGCTGGTCAAGAAATTACGCTCAAACAACTCATGCGCCACGTAGTTGCAAGTGGGCAAATCCAGATTACGCCAGAACGTTACCAAAAAATTTATTTCAATTGGGTAGATAATCTTCGCGACTGGTGTATTTCGCGCCAAATTTGGTATGGGCACCGAATTCCGGTTTGGTACAAATACGACACAGCGCATTCTATGGATGGTTCGCGCGACAGCTCCAAAGACATCTACGTAGGCGTAGAAGCCCCTGACGGTTACAATTGGCAACAAGACGAAGACACTTTAGATACTTGGTTTTCTTCTGGCCTCTGGACCTTTTCGACGCTAGGCTGGCCAGAGCAAACCCCAGACTTAAAAACTTTTCATCCCACAAATGTGATGGAAACTGGTTATGATATTATCTTCTTTTGGGTAGCACGCATGATTTTGATGAGCGGTTATCATCTCGGCCAAGTGCCATTCCGACAAGTTTACCTACATGGGATGGTGCGTGATCCTCAAAACCGTAAAATGAGTAAAAGTTTGGGTAACATTATCGATCCGCTCGATATGATTGCCAAGTACGGCACGGATGCGCTGCGCTTTGCCTTAGTCTTCAACACCGCAGCTGGAACTGATATGGCTTTGGCCGAAGATAAAATCAAAGGCATGAAGCACTTTGGAAATAAGCTATGGAATATTTCACGTTTCATTCTTCAAAACTGCGACCAAGCCAAAGAGTTTACTGCCAAGACTGACGCTGATACTCTAATACTAAGCCAACTAGAAAAAACAGTTAGCTCGGTGAGCGAAAACCTAGAATCATTCCGTTTACATGAAGCGGCTCAAACATTGTACGATTTTGTTTGGAAAGATTTTGCCGATGTTTATATCGAAGCCAGTAAAGCTCAACTGCTCCACGAAAATACCAAACAGAACACCCAAGCGTTACTTCTTCATATTCTAATCGAAGTACTAAAGCTTCTGCATCCATTTATGCCATTTATAACAGAGGTAATCTGGCAAAAACTCTCTTTAGTTAAGCTTGTTGATGAAGAGCTTCTCCTAATTGCCAAATGGCCAAAGTAAAACACTGACTTTAAATATTAAATTAAAAACCAGCCTATCGAGGCTGGTTTCTTTGATTCAACACTTCTGGGTTATCCATGCAGAAGCGCCAAATTTCGTTCGTATCTACTTCTCTACTATCATTTTGGCTAAATACTGCTTGTTCGGCATAACCTTCACAAGCCCGCGCGTTCGCCACTAATTGTTCAAACGAGTCTATACTAGCTCGGCTGGTCATCGCAATTGGTCGACGTTCGATACGGCTACGAATTTCGGCTTCTAAAACTAGTTGTTCTTCTGGATTATTGGTGACTAGATATTGCTTCACTAATTCTAAAGCCACTCGACGATTATTTCCTTCCGATATCACAT
>DAOLDG010000051.1:0-5891 GCA_035327465.1 Candidatus Doudnaibacteriota bacterium | reverse complement strand
CGTTTAAGTTGGTAAGAAGTGCAGCTAGATCGCCAGCCCGCTCAATTGCTGGCCCAGAAGTAGTTTTAATATTATTTCCAAGCTCTTTAGCAATTATATGAGCAAGCGTTGTTTTTCCCAATCCTGGCGGGCCGTACAATAACACATGTTCGATTGGCTCTTTACGAATCGCCGCCGCTTGAATAACAATTTTTAAATTGTCTTTAAGCTTTTGTTGCCCAATGAATCCCGACAGGCTTTGCGGGCGCAAGGTTGCTTCGAATAACCCTTCTTCTGCTGAAGGCTCTTGAGTTAGAATAGTTTCGGAATCACTAGTTTGAATCATTTGGTTGAATAATTGGAGTAGCAGGAGTGATGGTTTCTGGTTCGGATTGGTTCGGATTTGGGGCCTCTGGACTTTCTGGATTAGGGACAAATTCTTCTCGGCGTTGGAATAATTCCGGCGGTTTATAATTTGAGCTAAATCGGTGTGTTTCGGTTTTACCATTTTTAGTAACCGTTCTGCTCCAGCTTGCTTGCATAGCGCCATTGGCTTGACGATTAAAAGTTTGTGGTTCGTTTAATTTAACTTCACGGCCATCTCTGGTGCCATAAAAATCAAAATATAAAATATCACCAACAATATAAGGCCAAATCAGAATATGGTTGCCAGTATCATTGGTAAATTTTAAATCGATTACCCCGGGGTAGATTGTGGCATCTGTGCCTTGTGGGGAGTAGTATTGAACTGCGTAAGAATGGTTGCGGCGTTGGGTAATAGGTAGTCCCGCGTGCATTGCTGCTCGAAATGTAGTAGAGGAAACTTGGCATAACCCACCACCAAGTTCTGGGATAGTTTCAAAACCTTTAATTACTAATTCTGGTAAGAAACCAGCGCTGGCTTCGACTGGACCTAAGTACTTGTTAAAACTAAACTCTTCATTAGGTTTAATAATTAATCCACGCATTTTATTATTACCAACCCGTATATTATGACGACGATTAGCAGGACTGCCGGTGAATTTTGATTCTCCTCGGCCGATTAACTCTTTAATTCCCAGTTCGTTTAAGTCTGCAAGAGCCCGGGTTGGTTGGGTGGTTTTAATACTGATTTCTAAATTGGTTTGACCCAACTCTAAACTTTGGATGATTTTGAGAGTGCTTTGGTATCCGTCAACTTGCTTACCAATTACTGGTGGGACAAAATGTGAAGCAAACCCATCTTTAATAACTATTTCTGGATCTTTAGCTTCGGTGTTAATATTTGCGGAAGCTCGTTTTATCCAATCATACACTGCACTGGGATTATACCGATAGGTTTTAGTTTGGGGTTGGAAGTCGCGGTGGTTAAGATACTCAACAAAGATATAGTCTTCAAGTGACCATTGCCCAGCCTTAACCATTGAGTAGACAGGAATTGTGAAATTACCTCGCCACTGGTTACGTAAATTTTCTGGAATATTTACGGTGGTGGTTTCGGCAAACGAAGTAACTTCGCTGTAGGTAGGAACTGGCGGTGGTAAAGGGGTGTTTCCTTTCGCAATACTAGGCACTAAAAATAATCCTCCAGCTGCCGCGCCAGAAATTAACAAATATTTAATTCGCGAGTAGTTAGTTTGCATCTCTTTTAAAGTGAAAATATTGGCTAGACTTTGGGAGATAGTCTATAATTTTGTCTGCCCATTCAATCACGGTTATGGTTTGCGGGTGGCCCCAGTATTGCTCTACACCCAAACTTTTTACATCAGCTAAATTTTTACTCCGATATAAATCGAGGTGGTACAGCCAAAGCGGTTGGTTTAGTTTGTTGCGCGCTTTGGTTGGGTATTGTTGCATCATCACAAAGGTGGGGCTAGTAATCACACCCCTTACTCCCAAAGCTTTACCAAGCGCCTTTGTAAAAGTTGTCTTACCGCTTCCCAGCTCGCCGGTGAGGGCAAGAATCTCGCCACCAATAAGCTGTGAGGCAATTTTTTTTGCTTGGGATTCGGCTTGAGAGAGGAGGATTTCCATAATCTCTCTATATATTAGCGAATTTTAGCGATATTGACCATAACCTCTAAATTGCGATATATTGATTAACTGCCTAGTAAATAAAAAGTCATAATGAACCTAGAAAATATTAAGAAAATCGAGCAAGCTATTAAACCATTCACGCATATAGGAATTGTTATTCCAGAGCGATTAGGGGTAGACTTTTTTGTTTCTACAATAGCCTTGGCCAAAAAATTACAACTAATAGGTAAAAAAGCAACTATTTTTTCTAGTGCGTTAAATCTGCCAGAGTTACTTTTTTTTCCAAACACCCCAAAAGTTTACCAGGATTTTACAACCGGCCCAGAATTGGTGGTTCGGGTTAATGGATCAACAACCAAACCAAAACAGCTACGTTACGAAAAAGATCGAGACGACTTATTAATTTACCTTACTCCAGAGTCGGGACAGTTTAGTGAAGCAGATATTGAAGTGTTGCCATCGGCGACAAATATAGAACTATTATTTATTCTTGGTTCAACGAATTTAAAACAGTTAGGAAAACTTTATTCGAAGCACACAGAAGTGTTTTATAATATTCCTAAAATTGTGATAAACAATAAGTTAGAGCAAGAATATTTCGGTACTATCAATTGGGTAGACGGCACAGCTAGTTGTTTAAGTGAACAGTTAGCAAGTTGGTTATTGCAAGACGAGAAGGCGACCAAAGAAGACTTGGTTACTACAGGATTATTAGCGGGAATAATTGATGCTACTCAAAGTTTTCGCGATCCAAAAACAACCCCAGACACTCTGGCGTTAGCAGCGCGATTGGTTAATTTAGGGGCACGACGACAAGACGTTATTCAATACTTATTTAAAACCAAACCATTCAACCTAATTCAATTATGGGGACGCGCATTAGCTAGAGTAAAAACCATCACCGAGCAAAACACCATTTATACTATTCTTACAACTCAAGATTTTCAAAAAACAAATACCAATCTCCACACTGCCTTACAAGTAATGCAAGAGTTAATTCAAACAGCTTCCCATTACCAATTAATTATCTGCTTGGCCGAGCAAGCAAATGGAGTCGAATTATTTATAGCAGGTCGACCGCATGTTAAATTGCTTGGCATTGCCACACGGCTGGACCAAACAGGAGATCATCAGTTAGAGCCGTTAGGTAACCAGTATAATTTAGTGCGAGTAGTGTTGCCGAATAAAACTGTAGAACAAGCCGAAGCTTTGATTTTAAACTTCAAGCTAACTGGTATATAATAAAAGTAATTACTACGCTAGAAACTAAAAGTCAAACAAAAATCAATGGGAAGTTTTTTATCGAATAATCCAGCAGAGCTAACAAGGGCGCTCGACGACCAAAAGCGTCAGATTGAAGAGACCCAGGCCCAGCATACGGCAAGTTTATACCATTTGCCTTATTTAAATATGCAAAATTTCCCTCTAGATTTAAACTCTTTAGCCCTTGTTCCAGAGGAGCAAGCGAAAGCTTCGGAAAGTGTGCCGTTTTTTAAAGAAGGACGAGAGCTAAAAATTGCTACCATTAACCCAAACAATCAATTATTAGATGAAATTAAAAAACAGCTTTCATTAAAATATAAACTCTCGCTATATTTTGTTTCTAAAAGCAGTTTTAATAATACTTTAAGCTTTTATAGTAAAGTGGTAATTCCAAGTTCTAAGTTTGAAGAGCTTATTACAGTTCAACCAACAGGCGGTTACCAACAAAAATTAAGCACCATTGATGGTTCACAAATGTCGGCAACCGAAGCATTGACAATAATTTTCGGTGCTGCCCTAGAACAACAATCTTCGGACATTCACTTTGAGCCAGAAGATCATATGTTGAAGATTCGATATCGCGTCGATGGAGTACTGCACGATGCAGTGAGTATAAAAAAAGTTTGGCAAAAAACTTTGGTGTCTCGGTTAAAGTTGATGGCAAAGTTAAAATTAAATATAGAGAATGAATCACAAGATGGCCGTATTGCGATAATGAATGATAAGCAACAAGTGGATGTGCGTGTGTCTGTGTTGCCATCTAGTTTTGGGGAAGCAGTGGTTATGCGCCTGCTTGGAGTAGGGGCAGTGGATGCCAGCGTCAACGAATTAGGCTTGTTTGGTAAAGCTTTGGAAGTAATAGAAGGTCAGTTACATAAAGCCAATGGCATGATTATTACTACTGGCCCAACTGGTAGTGGTAAAACCACAACCCTTTATGCTTTTTTAAAGGAGTTAAATCAGCCAGGTGTAAAAATAATTACATTAGAAGACCCAGTAGAATATAAAGTTGAAGGTATTCAGCAAACTCCAATCGATCACCGAGTAGACTTTAGTTTTGTAAAAGCGTTGCGGGCGGTTTTACGACAAGACCCCGATGTGGTAATGGTTGGTGAAATCCGCGATCCCGAAACAGCCGAGACGGCCTTGCAAGCCGCACTGACCGGTCATGTCGTGTTGTCTACTTTACACACCAACGATGCTGCTGGAGCAGTACCGCGCCTGCTTACCATGGGTGTAAAACCATTCATTATTGCTCCAGCTATAAACGCCATTATTGCGCAACGGTTGGTGCGGCGACTTTGTACCAAGTGTCGAGAAAAAACTCAATTAGACGAACCAACTTTGGCCAAAATTAAAAGCATATTAGCAGACATTCCACCAGCAAGCGGAGTAGAGGTTCCAAAAGATTTAATTTTTTACTCTAGCAAAGGTTGCGAAGCTTGCGGCGGGTTAGGCTATAAAGGACGCATTGGTATTTATGAGATTATTGAAGTTACTGATAAAATGCGCGAGTTAATTTTAAACGAGCCTTCTGGGTTGGCGATAAAAAAATTAGCTGCAGAGCAGGGTAGCCTAACCATGATTCAAGACGGTACCTTAAAAGCTCTTCAAAAAATTACTGATATACATGAAGTTTTTCGTGTAGCTGGGTAATAGAGTTAAAAATTCTTAATAAAACAGCCTTAATATAGGCTGTTTTATTATTGACAAAAAGTTATTTATATTGTATAATTTTATGTTTTGTGGTCAAATCTTTGGGTTTAGTGCTGCCTAGGGATTTGTCTGGAATTCGCCGGGCAAAGAGGTTTTTAAATACAAACTACAAACTTGGAGGATAAATTGGATGAAAGTATTATTCAGGGGCCTTGTTGTCGCATCGTTCTTCGTGTCTTTTACCCTTGCCATATTTGGCCAAGGCTTACCGACCGGAGCTAAGTTATTATCTGCTGACGCCCGGGAGAGTCTAATCTCCCAGATCGAAAGCGGCCAGCTTGTTCAGATCGAGAGTAAGTCGAGCTTTGCTCCCGCACCTTTCGTGTTTATGAAAGCCGGGGACTACAGAAATGGCGCTTCGATTTATGCCAGAAACCCTACCGAAATAACTCAGGACGTTATAGTTTTGGGTGTGAGACGGTACCCTGGTGCTCCTGCTCAGTATCTTGAGGCCATGATGTTGTCTGCAGGAACCCCCGCTGGTTCGATCTGGTATGATATGGACATCGCCAAGAAATCGATATGGAATGAGTCTGGTGGTATCGCCACTTATGAAATCTTGGTTATCCAAGGGGGTAGAGTGTTCCCGTATCGTTTTGAGCAGAATTATAATAACTACAATAATTCTCTGATACGGGCCCATACCTACATAAGAGGCGGCAATGCAATTTACGACTCTAATGGTAACCTAACTATCCATCTGTTCGGTAGTTTCTCCGGACAGGTCTCCGCAGTCGTGCGGAACGAGAATGGTTGGGAGTGGGTAATTCCATCTTCTGGGATTAGTTCTAACCAACACATGGTCACGTTGACTATGAGCACGGTCGAGAACTTTGAAGGTTTGGGCGATGTCCAAATCGCGCTGGTCGATGGCACGCGTCAAGGCGATGTTTACAAGCTCCGTGTTCATCGCTTCG
>DAOLDG010000050.1:0-5941 GCA_035327465.1 Candidatus Doudnaibacteriota bacterium | reverse complement strand
TCTGGCTCATTACATTCGCCAGTGGCAAATGAGCTAAGGGCCCGTAGGATGTTTAGAAAAAATTCTAAAAGGTTAGATACTTTAAATCTATAAGGTATATTTTATCGCGCGTCCCTGCTATGGTCAACTATTCAGTAACACCCGTTGCGCCCGATGGAGAAATAATTGAAGCACCATTTTGAGTCTGATCAATCACCTGTCGCCACTGATCGGCTTGTCTCTGGAATGCCGGAATTACTCCAATCACATTCAAAAACCAACCAATCAAAATTATTGCGATTCCTGCTCCAAGCACCGAACCAAACCCACCTAATATCCCCTTCCCTAATGCTAACCACAGACTTCCAAACCGATGGTTTAGCTTAACTAAGTTCTCATTAAACTCACGAACCTCTTTCTCTTGAATATTCATATATTTTTTTATTGTTTGATAAATATCAATTAAACTTTTTACATCTGGTGGTCTCGGTAGGAATCGAACCTACATCAACGGCTTAGGACGCCGCGGTTCTATCCATTGAACTACGAGACCAAAATTAGTAGCTACATATATTAGTTACTTTTGAGCTATGTCATCCCTTCGCTAAAATTCTAGAAATCCAGATTAATTTCCAATTAGTGATAAAATTATACCACATGTGCTAGTTCACGCAATTAGGTCATATATCTGCATAGATGTCAAATATTAAAAAGACTGTCTTGGATTCTATTAAATATTTAGTTCCTCAAGAAACTTCATGGCTTGCAAAATTTGAATTTTTTGCCATTCTTGGAGTTCTCATCTTTGCTCTAATTCCTATCAAGTACACCCTGAAGACACCAACATCAGATCTGCTCGGCTATAACTCTGATTTTACTGCTCTTGCAGTGTATTTTAACTTCATATTTATGGGATTATTTCTAGTAATTGGCTTATTTAAGGGAATTTTTCTAGAAAAAGATAAACGTTTAATTCAGTTGGTATTATTCCTTATCATTATCGCACTCGGATATCAGCTGGTCTTATCTGGTACCACTGCAATAATATCTTTATACTTTTTGATTAAGTTCGGTTGTGTATTACTTTTTGGATATCTTGTTTATAAATCCGAAATCTTCCTTAAATATAAGGATTTTTATCTGTGGACACTTGTTGGACTTGGTACGCTGAACGCCTCAATTGCCCTTTTACAGTTTTCAGCCCAAAGCTCGCTTGGACTAACAATTTTTGGAGAATCAATTCTCGCAGTAGATCTATTCAATGTTGCTAAAACAGTTGCACATGAAACAACCTTTATCCGCGCATATGGATTAATGCCACATCCAAACATTCTAGCTGGCTTGTTACTTATCATTTCTATACTTAACTTATATTTAATTAACAAATCTACACATTATCCGAGATTAATTGTCAGCATAACTAGTTTTTACCTTATTTCTGCGGGAATATTTTCAACTTTATCACGTGGTGGCATTGTAACCTATTTTATCGTTCTCACGATTTGGTTTTATACAATTTTTAAGTCCAGACTACCGATAAAAAGGTTAGTAATACCTGCTATATTCGGTGGTATTCTTTGCATTTCGCTTATTTTCTGGCCATGGTTAGATAATAGAGCAACTTGGAACGATTCTGCGATTATAGAAAGAGGTGTGTTTAACTCAACAGCGATTCAACTAATCGAAAGCAACTGGCTAACTGGCACTGGGCCTGGCACAAACCTCTTATTTATGCATAAAATGTTAATTTCTGATTTAGATTATTGGCTAATTCAGCCCATTCATAACTATTTTTTGATAATGATTTCAGAGATTGGACTCTTAGGAATGATCCTAATTCTATTCATTGTCTATCATTTTGCCCGCTTATGGCAGATAACTCTTACTAAAAAGACTAACCAATCTCATTGGCCAATTTATCTAAGTTTAATTGCTCTAAGTATTTTTATTTTATTCTGGCTAGATCACTATTTTTATACAATTTGGCCTACACAAATCTTGCTTTGGCTGATATTGGCCTTAATAATAAAAGAAGTGTATATGAATAAGTCGACAGATTTTAGTTAAAATTTTTGAAATACTTTGCCTGTGTTTCATGAGAAACAAAAAACAATCTTTTTATAGATTGTTTTTATTTATGATACTTCTTGCCTAACATTAAAGTCGTTGCTCTATATAGTTGTTCTAGTAAGACAATTCTAGCAAGATTATGCGGAAAAGTTAATTTACTCAACGAATAAACGTAGTTGGCTTGCTCATTTAATACTGGATGAAGCCCAACTCCGCTTCCAATCACAAACACAATCTCTTGCCCAAGTGAGCCAAGTCGTTCCAAAGATTGAGCAAATTCTTTAGAATCTTTAATAGTGCCATTTTCTTTCAATAATATTACCAAGGAATTGGCAGGAATATTCTTCTGAATTGCTTCAGATTCCATTTGTCTAATACGATCAAGGTCATCTTTAGCCCGATACGGCTCTTCGGGCAATTCTATGATCTTGAGTTTCATAAAAGGGGAGAGTCGTTTTCGAAACTCTTTATCAAGCTGTTGGTAAGCCTGTTCCTTTAGCTTTCCAACACAGATAATTGTAATCTTTAAAATTGACATATCGAAATATTTATGGTTTAATGTATGGTCTTTCTCATTCGCTAAGAAAGATGTTTGTTGCAAACGGCAACTACTATTATAGCGATTATGGCTCACACAATCTATCTGGAGGACTGAATCTATGCAAATTCAAGCACCTAGCACTTCGTATCAAATCACCGATGTGTATACACATTCACAACCCTCAATCGACGAACTGGTAGCCATCTGGGTCCTAGTGCAATTCGGTTGGGCAAATTATGATGTTAAAATTCATTTTGGCCCTGTGTCTACATTCAAAACCAAAGCCGTGGAGATGAAATTGCTCAAACAGGGCAAAATTTATTTGGGTATCGGTGGAGGGATGTTTGATGAACATCCTACATGTTATCGCAAGCGAGTTAAAGGAGAATGTGCCGCAACCTTACTTGGACAGTTTATGGGAATTAGAGAGAACCCATCCCTTAGCCAGATCTTCCAGCTTGCCCTAAATGATGATTTGGGGATTGGTCCAGAAGACCGAGCCGGAAAAGTATTGGCCAAATTCTCACTTCCTGCTTACATCAAAATGATGTACCGAAATGAAGTGTGGGATTTCGAGCAAATCAAAGAATTTGCATTCCAAATGCTAAATGAGCATTACGAATGCCAAGAATTGTTCTGGGGAAGTAAAGGGGAATGTGAACTAGGGGAGAGTTTTGATCTCAGGTTCCGAGGAAAACCTTACAGCCTACTCAAAATCAAATCAGAGAATCCCAAGGCTGCTGAATATGCAATTGCCAAGCTTCACTATAGTCTGGTGTTGCAAATTCGGAATAGCGGAAATTGGCAGATTTTTTCGAGCAAGTATTCCGATCTAAAAACACTAGTTCCTTATATCGCGGCTCGCCTTAAGCAACGCGAAGCTTGTCTATGCGGGATTAAATACGACCCCACCAACTTGATGGAAGAAGGCTCGCTACCTGGTCTAGATAGTATATATTTCTTTAAGGCTGGTGGGATGATCTTCAATGGCTCTCTCACTCATCAAGCCAAACCATCGAGGCTAGACCCACACAAAATTCCATACTTAATTGAAGAACTACTTCATAAAATGGCTACTTTACAGCCTCAAAAGCGATCGTCGCAAACTGCTTGATGGCAGTATAAACATTAATCATTTATCCGCGGATACAATAGTGTCCGCGGTTTTTTTGTGTAAACAAAAACACCTCCGATTAAGCGGAGGTGTCTTAAATTTTGATTAGTAACGGTTTTCGCGGGGCTGCATCGGGCGAGCTTCGCTCACACTGATATTGCGTCCACCAAAGTCTTGACCGTTAAACATCTGGATAGCGGCATTAGCTTCATCTTCGCTAGACATTTCTACGAAACCAAAACCTTTGCTACGACCAGACATTTTGTCAAAAATCACGGTTGCGGAAACCACGTTACCAGCTTTTGCAAAGCCAGCTTCTAACTCTTCATTAGTAGTAGAGTAAGGAAGTCCGCCAACATACAATTTTGTTGCCATGTTAGTCCTTATGTTAATTTGCCGGCTTGCCGGCCGTAAGACGACCTCTTTTACTTCGCGCCTTACTTCGAGAACCTAACATAAGGGGAATACAAAGAAACTTACTAGCTATATTTTAAATTATTCTAGCCAAAAAGTAAAGCTAAAAAACCCTATCAAACCAAGCATCTAAAAACCCATTACTTTGATTTAGAAAATACATCAAAATAACAATCGCGAATAACAATCCGTTCACAATTAACACTTTCACGATATCGCCCCGAATGACTTGATACTCACCGGCTACGGAAGCATATGCAGAATTAGTTGCAGTATTCATGCGAGACACTGGCTTCGCAAACACAGCTGGCGAACTATCCTCAAACGAACTACTACTAACTGGCGTTGCTAACTGGCTCACCCTTGCAGATGAACTAATCGCCATTCCTTGATTTCTCTCACCTGTGACTGACTTCGGTTTGCCAAAATTCGTTTGGAATTTTTTCTTCCTTTTTTTACTCATAAAAATTGATTATTGTCTCTATAATAATATAGTAAATACGGCAAAATTGAGCAAGGTGGAGCCGAAAAAATATTTAGTTGAACCCTTTTTCAAAATGATGCTAGAATAGCCATACTGCAGAAATAATTTTATGCAAAATCTCGAAATTATTAGTTTGGTGATTGCGGTGCTAGCCTTTGCTGGCAGTATAGTTGCGTTGGTGTTTAGTAATAAACTGCGGCAATTACGACAATTGCTCGGTCCAGAGCAACAACCCGACAACCTAGAAGAGGTTCTCACCTCACTCACCGAAAAACTAAAGTCTCTTAAGACCGACCACAATCAACTCGTAGAACTGGTAGGTAAACAAGGAGCAACGCTCGAAACCGCGTTTCAGTATTCAGCGGTGGTGCGTTTCGATTCTGGAGGGAGTGATGGCGGTAATTTAAGTTTCGCGCTCGCCTTGCTCGATGGCCAACAAAACGGTTTTATCATCACCAGCTTACATGGTCGTGAGCACAACCGTATTTATTGCAAGCCAATATTAAACGGTGCAAGCCAAGTACAGCTTAGCGAAGAAGAGCAGGAAGCTTTGATTACAGCCCTCACTAATAGAAGTAGTGCCCACAAAACCAACAACAAAACTAAGTAACCCAGATTATTAATTTTATAGAAACATGGCAAACGAAAATGCAGCCGAAACCGTTGTCGGTCCGTCGGTAAAAATTCAAGGTGATTTAAACTCCGAAGGCAACATTCGCATCGAAGGTAGTGTAATGGGTAAAGTCGCCACTACGCAAAGCGTTCATGTTGGTGAAGCCGCGGTAATCCAAGCTGATATGCAAGCTGGTAATGCAATTATTGCTGGTCAAGTGCAAGGCAATATCAAAGTTTCTGGCAATTTAATCTTACAAAGCAGTGCGCGCGTACATGGTGACATTGCTTGCGGAGTCCTGCGCGTAGAAGATGGGGCGATCTTTTCTGGTAAGTGCAACATGAAAGGCGCAGCACCAGATAAAAAAGGCGCGGCCACTAACCAACCCGAAGAAGAAAAATAATTTTAGCTGCCCGCTTTGTCGGGGCGCTCTGTCTCGCATTGCTTTCGTCCGCCTGACAGCGGACTACAGCAATGCTCGCGCGCTAGCCAACCTTCTCCAAAGCGGGCAGCGGGAAATATTAAATTCCGCTACTACCATTACAGTTCCCGTACGTTCGCAGCAAGTGCGGGACTAAACAATCTAATCCACATCGCATCTATTCTACTCGGAATGTATTTTTACATATTAGACAGCACCAAAATCCCTCCCGCGCAATTCGAAAAAGCGCAAGTGACCCTACAAGGGCTTTTGGCGCAGTTCCGAATTTCTGGCGAAATGGTGCG
>DAOLDG010000049.1:0-6114 GCA_035327465.1 Candidatus Doudnaibacteriota bacterium | reverse complement strand
GTAGTTGGTAAAAATAATGAGATGGCTCATGCAGCTAGTACGGCAGTTTCTAAAACTCCTGGTTCTTTGTATAACCCTTTGTTTATTTATGGCGCGGTTGGTTTAGGGAAAACTCATCTTATCCATGCGGTGGGAAATAAATTATTAGCTTCTAACCCCCGTTTGCGTATTTTATATGCAACTAGCGAAAAATTTACTAATGATTTTGTAGGAGCTATTCAACAAAAAAAGTTAGATGATTTTAAACGCGCTTATCGCCAAGTGGACATGCTACTTATAGACGATGTCCAATTTATCGCTGGAAAAGAACAAACCCAAGAAGAATTCTTTCACACTTTTAATGAGCTACGAGATAAAGGAAAGCAAATAATATTAACTTCTGATCGATTACCTAAGGATATCCCCGCTATCGAACAACGTTTAATTTCTAGATTTGAGTGGGGAATGATTGCCGATGTTGGGGCTCCTAGTTTAGAAACAAGAATAGCTATTTTGCAAAATAAAATTGTTAAAGCAGGGATAATTTTAGAACAAGAGGTAATTAATTATATTGCTGAAAATATTGTCAATAATATTCGTGAGTTAGAAGGAGCTTTGAATAAGATTTTAGTTTATCAAAATATGAACCGCGAACCTTTAAACCTTTCTAAAGTTAAAGATTTATTAGAAAGCATCACTAATAATAATAAAAAGAAGGTTGTAACTATTCGTAAAATTGCGGAAAATGTGGCTGGTTTTTATAGTGTCACTGTAGAAGATTTACTTAAACAGTCTCGAAAAAAAGAATTTGTTAAACCTCGTCAGGCTGCTATGTATTTAATAAGACAAGAATTAAAGAGTTCTTTCCCTACTATTGGAGATTTTTTTGGTGGGCGTGACCATACTACCGTAATGCATGGGGTAGAGAAAGTAGATAAAGCTGTAAAGTCTGAAGACCAAATTAAAAAAGAATTAGAGTTGATTCTTGAAAGAATTTATAATGGATAAGTTGTTGGTAAGTTATGGATAAAGTATTGATAAAAATTTTCTTAAATAATTATCAACTTTTATTAAATTTTTATCCAAAGATTTATCAAGTATTTATAAACAACCACTTCTCGTTATTCAGCAATAATTATAAAGGTTTTATAAAGTTATTAACTAATCCACAAGCCTTACTACTACAACTAATTTATATATAATATGAAAATAATAATAACCCAAGAAAATTTAAAAAATGCTTTGATGAGTGTAAGTAGGGTTGTAGGTAATAGTTCGACTTTACCGATTTTAAATAATGTATTACTAGAGACAGAAGAAGGGTTATTAAAAATTTCTGGAACAAATTTAGAAACAGGTATAAGTGCTTATGCTAGGTGTTCTGTAGAAAAAGATGGAGGGGTTTGCATTGGGGTAAAAACCATTACAGATTTAATAAATAGTTTACCAAATGGAAATATTACAATTGAATCTAAAGAATTAGAAACCATTATAACTACAGAGCATACCAATTTATCTGTTAAACATCTTTCTACCGAAGACTTTCCATTAATCCCAAAAATAGAAAACGGATCCAAGATAATTATTAATGCACAAGATCTAAAAAAAGGTTTAGACCAAGTAATATTTGCAGCGAGTAATAGTGAAACCCAACCAGAGATATCTGGTATATTATTCTGGTTTGGAGAAGATAATGTACTAATAACCGCCACCGATCGATATCGCTTAGCAGAAAAAACTATTCCTTACCAAGGGAAAATAGATTTAAAAATTATTATTCCACACCGAAGCGGCTTAGAAATTACACGTTTACTAACTAACCTAAACCAAGACATAGAAATCAACCTTACAACCACCCAACTTTCAATTACTTTAGAAAACACTTACCTAGTCACAAGATTAATCGATGGACAATATCCAGATTACCAACAAATAATTCCCGAAAAAAGTAATACTAATATAATTCTAGACAAACTAGAATTAATGGCTGCTTTAAAAACCACCAGTGTATTTTCTAGAGGTAATGGTAGTATAAACTTAGAATATAATTCGGAAACCAATCTAGTAAA
Source organism: Candidatus Doudnaibacteriota bacterium (assembly GCA_035327465.1). Classification (GTDB taxonomy): domain Bacteria; phylum Patescibacteriota; class Doudnabacteria; order UBA920; family UBA920; genus UBA920. The sequence continues at coordinate 4,066 of DAOLDG010000049.1, read as the reverse complement.
ATTATTTTCAGAAGCCCACGACTTAGGACAAGGAGCTGTGGAAATAATAAGTAAAATCAACGGTGAATCGGGACAGTTAATAATTAATTATCGTTACTTATTAGATTATTTAAATAATTTAGATACAGAAACTATTGTGATGAAAATAATTGATAGTAACGGCCCAGTAACTTTTGTCCCAGAAAATAACGATAAATATTTATATTTAGTAATGCCAATTAAACAATAACCATGCAGATAAAAAAAATAGTGCTTAAAAACTTCCGGAATTACCCAGAACTAGAACTTAATATTACCAGTCCAATGGTGGTATTATCCGGCCCAAATGCGGTTGGAAAAACTAATTTATTAGAATCAATTTATTTTGGTTCGCTATTTAAATCCTTTCGCGATGATGCAGAGTTCATTTTCTTAAAAAACACCAAGGAAGCACAAATTAAAATAGAGTTTGAAGAAAATACAGAAACCCATACTATCGAAATATTTCTAGAAAAAAGAGATAGGATTTTTGCCAACTTTAAAGTTAATGGGGTAAAAAAGAAAAGAAAGGAAGCCCAAGGATTTTTAAAAGTAGTAATATTTGAGCCTAGTGATGTAGAGTTATTTACCAAACCACCAGAAGCTAGAAGAAAATATTTAAACATGGTGCTTTCTCAAAAACACCCAGAGTATTTGGAATTATTAACAAATTATAAAAAAGCAATTACTCAAAAGAACAAACTTTTATATGATATTAAACAAGGACTTCGAGGAGATGAAGAACTGGATACTTGGAATGAGCAATTAGTAAGTTTTGGTTCGGAGATTATCTGGTACCGCAAACAATTTATTAATTTTCTTAATCAAAACCTTTCCGAAGTGTATTCAAACATATCTAAATTTCACCGCACTGTTGAATTAGTATATGAAAGCCTAAGCGGTGATACCGAAGAAGATATAATGCGCTCATATCGTCAAGAATTAACTAAACACGAATCTCGAGAACGAGCTTCTGGATTATGTTTAGTTGGTCCTCACCGTGATGATATTTTTCTACAGAGCGAAGGTTTATACTTAGTGTCGTTTTCATCGCGCGGCGAACAGCGCAGTCAAATCCTAGCTTTAAAAATTTTAGAGTTAGAATATTTAACCAAAGAGGGGAACTCACCAATTTTATTACTAGACGATGTACTTAGTGAATTAGACGATACTCGTAGAACCTTCTTACTTAAATATTTACAAGGAAAGTTTCAAACTTTTATAACTACAACTCATCCACTAGAAATGGTTGGACAGCATGTAACCCTTAGTCCAGCAACCCACGAAACAGAAACAGAAGAAATAGAGCAAGCAAATTAATTAAAAACCCTTTTCTTATAGAAAAGGGTTTTTAAAGATATTTTTTCAATTTTTTATCTTTTTCTAGTAATTTAATAAGCGCTTTTAAGTCTTCGGTACTATCCTTATTTGCCACCAATAAGGCTTCATCAGTGTTGATAATTATTAGATTATCTAAAGATAGCGCGGTTACAACTTGCTTATTATTGTAGTTGTATACCAGACTACCAGTAGTCTTATGAAGCACGGTTTTACCAAGAGTTAAATTTACTTTATTTTTAGATTGAATATCTTTTATCACAGACCAGCGACCAATATCTGCCCAGCCAAAATTCGCACTCATCATTAAAAGTTCTTTAGGTTGTGTACGAAGAATATCCTCGAAGTCGAAACTTTCTAACAAAGGGTAATATTTTTTTATGACAGAGGATTGCTTAGAGGTCCCGATAAAAGGTTTAATCTTCATTAAAATTTGGTAGGATTTAGGATAAAATTTTTGGTAAAGGTTTAATATATTCGATCCTGTAGAGATAAAATAACCAGTATTCCAAAAATACCCACCTTCTTGGAAATACTTCTGGGCAACCTTCTTATTAGGTTTATTTGTAAATTTTTTTACAGAAGTAATATCAGCTCTACCACGAATTTTTTCTCCAGCTTTTATATAACAAAAAGCACTACTCGGAGCAGTGGGTTTGGCAGATACGGCCAAGATTTTATTCGGATTATTTTTTATAAACAACCCTGCCTGTGCCAAAGTTTTTAAATAAAGCTTTGGATTACTAATATGATCATCACTCCATGCAGTAGCAAAAACATCGTCTTTGTTTTGGCTTTGCATTATTAACACCGCCAAACCGAGTGCTGGACCACGGTTCCGTCTTGCTGGTTCGAGTGAAAAATTAGCTGCTGGTACATAAGTTAATTGTTTTTTAATATAAGACACATATTGACTACTAGTTGCAATAAAAACTTGACTAGGTTTAAAACCCGACCTAATTCGATTATAAGTTTGTTCTAAAAGGGTTTTATTGCCAACTAGTTTAAGGAACTGCTTTGGTTTATTTGCACGGCTTGCGGGCCATAATCTTGTACCTTGCCCTCCTGCAAAAATTATTATATTCATCTTAAGTGAAAAATTAAGGCCGTGAACCTTTTCGTTTACGCAATTCGTGTAAAGAAATGATAATGCTTGCCACCTTTTTAGGATGGTGGATTTTATCAAATTCAAATCGTTCTCTAGCACCCGCAGTTTGAATGTAGACAGTACCATAGTCTAATAAATTACCAAATATTCCAATAGTTTCACTACTTACATCTTGAATAGAATCTAGGCTTAATTCCGACACTTCATGTTTAAGAAGACCATGTTGGTCGATATCGACTAACCGCCGCTCTGTTACCACACCAAGGTTTAAGTAGTACAATACCCAAATCAAAAACAATGCCAAGAATAAGCTTAAGTAATAGATTTGTCCGATTAAACTGATAAGTAGTTTGCTATCATCAGAATTAAACATCAGAGAGAAATCTACTAAAAATGTTTGTATTAAAACTGGGATTAACATTAGTAGTCCAACCACAGAAAACTTCACTGCCAACCGAAACCAGTGTTCACGAAACACTAAATAGATTTTTTCGTTAGGTTGTTGACTTGGGAATAATTTATGAGGCATAAAATTATAATAGACGTTGTAAAGTAAAGAATGCGCCGATAAAACTTAAAAAAAATACACTTGCATAGGAAATAGCGACAAAAAAAGAAATTACAGGTGTACGACCATATTTAATTAAAATATATATTCCTAAAAACGATACAAAAGCCAACGTTCCAACAATAAGGTAAAAAACTGTGTTAATAATTAAACTAAGTATTTCCATAGAAAATTAAAAAATAGGATTATTTGCAGTTTTAATACCCAAATGGTCGTAAGCTTGTTTAGTTGCTTGTCGGCCTTTTGGGGTTCGGATTAAAAACCCAGTTCGGATTAAAAATGGTTCGTGTACGTCGGAGATTGTGTCTGGCTCTTCACCAGTGGCGGCAGCAATTGAACTGACTCCCACAGGACCACCACTAAACGATTCTATAATAACCGAAAGGATTTTGCGATCGTGTTTATCTAATCCAAACTCATCAATTTCTAACATAGAGAGACTGTTTTCGGCGTGTTTTTCTGTGATCGTGTCATGCCCCGCCACTTGTGTATAATCACGCACCCGTTTTAATAACCTATTAGCGATGCGAGGTGTAAATCGACTGCGCTTGGCAATTAACTTTTGCGCCGGTTCATCAATTTGTGATTCTAGAATACCTGCAGAACGGCCGATAATTTTTTCTAAATCTTCTGGTTCGTAATAATCTAAATGGTAAACTAGCCCAAATCTGTCGCGGAGTGGCGCAGACACTAACCCAATGCGAGTGGTTGCACCAATTAAAGTAAAACGTGGTAATTCCATCCGCACACTACGCGCCCCTGGCCCTTTACCAATCATAATATCTAACACCCTGTCTTCTAAAGCAGGATAGAGCACTTCTTCGATTACTTTATTTAACCGATGAATTTCATCGATAAACAACACATCACCCTCGTTTAAGTTGGTGAGAAGTGCAGCTAGATCACCAGCCCGCTCAATTGCTGGTCCAGAAGTAGTTTTAATGTTATTTCCAAGTTCTTTAGCGATTATATGAGCAAGTGTTGTTTTTCCCAATCCTGGCGGGCCGTACAATAACACATGTTCGATTGGCTCT
>DAOLDG010000048.1:0-6155 GCA_035327465.1 Candidatus Doudnaibacteriota bacterium | reverse complement strand
CGTGGCACTAAAACCGAAAAGGCTTATGCTCGCGCTGGCTGGCTCAAGCCCAAAAGCGCAGCCAAAATTTCCGAACGCCATCGTCACCGCTACGAATTCAATAACGAGTACCGCGAAAAACTCGAAAATGCCGGCTTAGTCATCTCCGGCACAACGCCGGATGGTCAGCTTGTAGAAGTAATAGAACTCAAAGACCACCCCTTCTTCATTGCCACGCAATTCCACCCCGAATTTAAATCCCGCCCGCTGGCCCCGCATCCGTTATTTGTGGAGTTAATTAGGACCATTAATAAAAACCATAAAGCAAAATAATTAATTACTATTTCCTATGGACTCAAACAATACCCCGCTCGGTGAACAACCAAGCACTACCGAGTCAAACAACCCAACACCGCAAAGTACCACACCAACAAATATCTTGGTGATATTGGTCGCTATTGCCGTACTGGTAGTGACCGGTTACTTCATCTTCAGTAAATCGAATCAGAAAAAAGGCTCAACTGACAGCCAGTCAAATACTCAAATTGCCCTACAAGAAAAGGAGCGACAAACTATTGAGATATGCGGCAGAACCATCGCTCTACCAAGCTTCATTCAAACATCAGACTTGCAAGACACGGGCAGAGCAGAGCCTTATCCAAACTGGTGGACTTGTCAGTATAAGACAAACGATAACCTTTTTAGCATTACTATACTGGATAAAGCAGATACGCAACTATCGGAGACTTATCAAGATAACTTTGAAGTATTGTCTAGTTTGGCGGCAAGCTCCGATTCTAACATAAACACAGAAGTAGAAAAAATTGGCATAACCGATACTATCTCCACAGGTATTCGGGAAATTAATTTAGTTGAAAAGCTAACGGAAAACTCGGTGGGCTACACTGGTCAGATTTTTCAAGATTTTTCTGGAAGCGGTGTTTACCAAACTGCCACTATGGTAGATAATCGCTACATAGTTTTTGTAACATACGTGATCATGGGAATCGAACCAGGGGATGGCTGGAGACAGTACTTCGACGAGAGATGGACCTTCGAACAAAGAAATGAGACAGCATTATTCAGAGAGTACTTTAGGCAAGTAATGCAGGAGCAAGCCACCATCGAGCGCATCGCCGAGATTAACCAGGCCACGAGAAAAATTCAATAAGCTTTGACTATTAAAAAACCGCACGAATTTCGTGCGGTTTTTTTGTGCTTAGGCTTCGACAGTGGTAGGGGATTTTGCCGGAGCTTGCTTTTCGCTTACAGGCTCGACGTTAACGATACGCGTCTTGCGGAGATTGCCATGGAATTTGCGAATCAATTTGGTTTGAAACTTTACGACTCCATCGATAAGAGAATAGAGAGTGTCGTTTCCACCTTTTTGAACATTACTTCCTGGGTGCCATTTACTGCCATGCTGGCGGACGATAATCTCGCCTTTGCCTACGCGCTGGTCACCAAAAACTTTAACACCAAGTCGTTTTGATACGGAGTCTCGACCTAAACTGGTAGAGCCTCCGGCTTTCTTATGTGCCATAACAATATGCGAACTTCCCAGCTTGTCGGTTTTTAGTCAGAAGTAAATTCTGACTTGCAAACCGACTGCGCCCTTCGGGTTTGATTTATTTCTTTGTCGCTGGCTGTGCTCCTCGCTCACCGTAACTAATATTACGCCTCGCTCGGTGCTCGCCAGCTTCGCGAACTAAATCAAACTGGAAAGTTCTCACCATATCTTCCAACTTGAATTGCACAGAACTCAATCTGCCGCTTCAAATTAGAAGTTAATTTTTAGAAAAGATTATGATTTCCCTGGCGACGATCTGGTCTTTCCGATCGTAAATTGCCGTCGCTCGATCCGTGAGTTTTAAAAACGGCAAACTTTCGGCCAGATTGTTTGGGATCAAATCTACCAAATTATAGCCAATATCCTTAATAAAGTCAAGGTTTTCCAGACGGATATACTGGTCATTTTTTTTATAAGCTGGCAAACACATCACAACTTTAGAATCTGTTGATAAAAACTTTACGTAGTCTTGAAAGGCCTTTTTGTATAATTGTGTCAGCTCCTCAAAGTTGGCTTTAATTTCGGCAGGGGAGGGGAATTCGGTGTACATTGGCCCTAAATACCCTTCTGTAACAACGCCATCTACTTGTGGAAAAGCTCCAACTTGCTTCAAGTTTGCCACGACTTTTGAAACTTCGGAGGCATCCGACACTTCAACATGAAACTTACCCTTCGGAATTTTATAACGATTACGGAACCATTCCAAATTCTTTTCACTGCCTGCTATAGCTGTAGGATTAATATCCGTGCCTAGCATCCGATAGCCCTGTAAAACCCCTTCCTGGACAATCGTACCGATTCCGCAAAATGGATCAAGGAGCGTGGCGCCGGCTTTGCTTCCGCAAAAATTCACCATCATTTGTGCAACTTTGGGAGGAATCATACCTTGCTTCTCGTCACGTACAGGGCGCTGATAATCGCGTCGACCATAATCTTCAAAATCCTGTACCGACAAAGTCTTGGCCACATAAAGTTTAGTAGGGGATGCGAGTACACAAATTTCTGCGCCTTTGGTTAACAAGTTATTATGAGTTACCACGACGGAAGCCAAGGCAAGACCATTAAACTGGGGAAGTACTAACCGAATGCTTGCACCGCCGTCTTGCATAGCGCGCTTGATAAACATACCCAATCGCTTGGGTTCGCCAAACGCTTTCATTTCTGGGTCCAGTAAGTAGACGCTGATCCCGAACTGAATCTTCCCTTTGGCGCTACCTAGAAAATCGCGCTTAAGCTTACTAGGCTTAAAATAATGTTGTAACGCAAAATTTATATAATCGGTATCTTTCTTTATGACCTCATCGATTACTTTTAAAATCTTCACTATTCCACCCAGTTCATTTTGTATTTTTGCCACTTCTAAAACTTGCTCGGTTTCGAGGATAAGTACCTCATGAGATAAATCTAAGATTTTAATTGGCCAACCACGGTTTTGAAAATAAAAAAACAGCTCAGCTAAAGAGAGCGTGTAAACTCGACCTAAAATGAATGCGTAGCGATTGATCATAATATCTAGGTCCGTAGATACGGACAATACTTAATTATTCACCCTCTATAAATTAAATGATTGAAATACTGCAACAAAATTTTCCGAAGACAAAGCTTCTAATTATCATCGGATTGATGCAGCTTGGCACTTTTGGTGCTGGCTTGTATAGCGGTCACACATTCTGGCCAAAAGAAGTAGTGACTGTTGCTTCTCTAGATTATACCACGGCAGAGCATGTCCAGCCAAAAGCCTCTCCAACAAATAATGCCGTCAGTGGCCAAGTCGCCAACACTGGGACGGAATGTTTTATTAAGGGAAGCAAGAGCCGAATTTATCATCTACCTGGCGGGGCTTTTTACGAACGTACGACCAATCCAGCCGCTTGCTTCAATTCTGAAGCGGAAGCTCAAGCGGCTGGCTATACAAAGTCAACTAGATAAAACAAGGTTGCATATTAGGCAACATTTCTGATATAGTGTCAAGGTATGAAATCTCGAGTATATTTAGATAACGCTGCCTCAACTCAGCTAGATAAGCGCGTTTTCGACGCCATGAGACCGTTTCTAACGGACAATTTTGGCAATCCCAGCAGCTTACACGCTAGTGGGCAAACCGCCAAGCAGGCGGTAGAAAACGCGCGTCTCCAAGTGGCTAATATTTTACACTGCAAAACATCCGAAATCATCTTTACAAGCGGCGGAACCGAAAGCATTAACCTGGCAATTTTAGGCTGGGCAAAAGCTTATTCGATGCGCACCAAATCTTTGGGTCGGATTATTATTTCGGCAGTCGAACATGAAGCCGTGCTTGAAACTGCAAAATCGCTCGAGCCGTACGGCTGGAAAATTGATTATCTACCAGTCGATAAATTCGGGGCCGTCAATCTCAAAGAGCTTAATGCACTAGTTAAACCAAATACCGCATTAGTTTCGGTAATGTACGCAAACAACGAAGTCGGCACAATTCAACCAATCGCAGAGCTTGGCGCAATCATCGCTGGAATCAATCGCAAACGAGTTGCAAACAAACTTCCAACCATTGCTTTCCACACTGATGCTTGCCAAGCCGGTAGTGTGCTTAACTTAAATGTGGCTAAACTAAAAGTAGATATGCTCACCCTCAACGGTAGTAAACTAAACGGACCAAAAGGTGCAGGAATCTTGTTTGTGAAAACCGGAACTCAACTAGAACCGCTCATCTACGGCGGGGGACAGGAGCAAAGTCTTCGTAGTGGAACAGAGAACACACCAGCGATTATTGGGTTTGGCTTGGCATTAAAACTCGCCCAAGATAATAAAGCCAAAGTTGTAAAAAAAATCCTCGAACTACAAGCAATGCTAGAAAAAAAATTAAATGCAATTAATGGGCTAGCTATCAATGGACCACGTAACAATAAATTTTCTTCGCTCGAAAATAATTTTGGATTAAAAAAATTGCCTGGCACTATCAATTTTTCGGTCGGAGGGGTAGAAGGCGAGGCGCTCATGTTGTACCTAGATGCGGCTGGTTTTGCCGTTGCCACAGGGAGCGCTTGCACAACTGGTTCAGAAGAGCCTTCGCATGTACTTATTGCCATGGGTGTTAATCCAAAACTAGCGAAATCGACAATCAGATTGAGTTTAGGGTACAATACAACCAAAGTCCAGCTGTCAAAGTTCATAACCGTTTTATCTAAGACGGTCGACATGCTAAAAAATACAAAGCAAAATCTGTAAATAATATTTGTTTATACTTATAAGGAGGAAATTATTATGTCAAAAGTTATACATGGAAAAACGATTGAAGAACTCTTCACAAGAAATTAGTCGACTTAAAAAAGAAGAACCCAAAGCTCACAGAAACCCAGCTTCGAGTACATATGATTGGCCAATATGGGGTTACTCATGACTCTAAAGGTCGTAAGATACCCATAAAGCTAGATGAAGTCTTTACATACGATCCTAAAGACGATAAAAAGTAGTAGTATAAGCTACTACTTTTTTATATCGACGACCGACGAGTAAAAAGTATAGTATCTATAGAAGAGAGCGATTATTGAGTAGGTTACAACATAGTTGGTATGAAAGGGTGTACCAATTCAAATTGCAAAACATTACAACAGGTAAGCAGGTCAAGCCCAATATACATGGGGAAGCGGTGTCTGAGATATTGATTACGCGTCGCACAATGTATGTTGGACGACATAGTGTAGCTAATGTCGTCCAACATCTTGCACATTTTGTGACAAAAGTATTTTGTCGCAAAATGTGCAAATCAACGCGGAACTCTATCCTAAGTCAACACTTCTACCGTTCACACATCAGGAAATAAATTCCTGATGTGTGAACTTTGCAATATTACTATTACCATAGAGTGGCTCTCCCCTGCTGGCCAGCAGGGGATTCGCAAATCAAAAACCGCCCTGAGCTTTTCGAGGTGCGGTTTAAAATCTTAGCAATATTCTTACACTCCCCTGCTTTCAATAAAACTAAATCGCTAACCTCCAATGTAATTTACATGCAAATGAGGTCCGCTAGTATACTGATATGTACGGTAAGCCCTAATAGACTGACACTTTTCTGTATTCGAGGCTTCGTTTGCAAAATTCACTCCTCCCAAGCCATTCACCGCTACACAAAAATCTCCCCAGCGTGGGTCCTGTGATCCTCCACTGTTTTTATTGTATGGGTACCGACGAGTGTTATCAACTTGAATATCAGCACAATTTCCAGCTGTTGGCGCAGTTCCGCCATGACAACTACTCTGAGCACCGCCACTACGGATAGTAGATGTTACAATCCAAGGAATTGTTGTACGTGATTTTAACAACACCAATTTGTCTGCTAAATCCTTGCAGATGCGCGATACATTTTGAGTCCGTGGAATACTTGGAGGCATACTAATTATTCCGCCGCGACAAGCAACAGCAGTGCCAGCTCGACCTGCACCAGCTGAAGTTGCTGTAGCGGTTTCTGTTTCGATTCCATGAATTACACAGTTATCCCCTAATCCCAACGCACTACAACTTGGTATATCTTCAGCATCAAATATCGGCGGTTGAATTGGCCTAAACGCGACGAGCGACGGGTTTATAAAGTACAGCAATGCATAACTACCCAACAATATCGCCATTCCTGT
>DAOLDG010000047.1:0-6204 GCA_035327465.1 Candidatus Doudnaibacteriota bacterium | reverse complement strand
GCGAGAATATTTTATTTTGCCCGGCGTACCCCAGCAACTTTATCGCTTGATAGAGTCCTACAAAAAACGGAATTGATCCTAAGTACACATAAGCCAAGAAGGGGTCTTTGAAATAGATTTCAAAGAACGTGGCATTAACATTCCTGCCCTCAAAATGAGGTTCCACAAGCAGGGCGGCGAGTACGCCAATGCCCAAAGCCACAATGATGATCTGAAGGAAGACTGTTGAGATTTTTTTCATAGCTAAGATTGTTAAATTTATAGTACCTACATCTTAATTCAGTGTTTATCGTTTGTCAATATATATTTATCGTTATTTGTGGATAAGCAAATTCGGCTCAAATACATAAACTGTTAAACCAAAAAGCACAAATCAATTGTATTTTTAGTTCATGTAAAAAATTGTAAATAATGAATATCAACAAAACAAACTTAGCGTACCCTGCCATCTAAATAAAAACAGCCCGTAAAACTCACGGGCTGCAGATGTCTTAGAAGGAAACTATGCGGAAGCTATATTCTTTCTTCAATCATTTTATGAACAGGGGTTGTTTCGATCTGATGAGAACTATCAAACAACTGATGTCCAAGCTCCTCAACAAGGCTCCCCTTGGCAATAATCTCATCCAGTTCGGCACAGATTTCCGTAAAATCATATTTGCCGGCGTTTACGGATTGATAAGAGAGATGGCTGCTCTGGTACCTTTCAACTATATGGCCATAGGTCTGTTGATAGTCGGCTTCGGCATTGCTGGCCAACTGAAATTTAGTTGCGGTTTGACTAACAGCCTCTAATACCTGCTTGGTTTGAAAAAGTTTGAAACTTACTTCGGATGACTGCTCACCTAAAGTAAGGTTCTGTAACTCTTGCAAAATTTGCTGCTTAGTCTCTTCAAGCTCAGCCATCTGCGAGGAAGATAAGGATTCGTTGTTTAAGCCACTCGTGACAATGGTTAAGTCACTATCCAAGCGATCCTTTTTAGTATGAACCTCGGTACTTAGTTTTGCTTGTAGCAAATCCAGTTCTTTTTGCAGACGAGGTTTATAGACTTCGCTTAAGAACCGTGCGGTTTGTGCAAAACAAAACTGCTTATCCGACAAAAAACTTTGCTTCTTAGCCTCTAATTCACTCTTCGAATAAAATTCGAGAAGGTGCTGCCAGTAATCATCAATGAACTTGATTATGCCCAGCCAGGGAATTTTGGAGCTGAAAGTGGCATAGCAGCCGGCGATGGCGCCAAAAATGATGGTGAAGAAGGTGAAGAAGATGGAAATTTTGAGGTCGTTATTGGTAAAAGAAACGAAGGCAGCGACCCCGGAGGCGAAGGCGAGTGAAGCATAGGCAATAAAGATGGCGAAATCGGAGAAGGTAACACCTATAAAAAGGTGTTTGAACCTAGCCCAAAATTTAAACTCTGTATTTTGCTCCCAATGAACAAAAATTTCTTGCACCAACCAATGGTGTTCTTCTAAACCTTCAAACTCTGATTGAACAGCAGTCCAATCTCTTATTCCTGATTCTGACATGTTCTATAATCCTCCTAAGATTTGTATGACCAAATTATACTAAGTTTACCTAAAAAAGTCAAGAAATCCCCTCAACTCAAGGGCCTCAAAACCCATTAAGAAAATATGCTATAATATCGTTATAAACATTATCAGAATTGGGTGCCGAACCCAAAAGGTTCGCCAAAAAACCAACGACTAAAAATCAAACTATGCCCAGAGCGCCAATCACAGTCTTTAAATGGGAAGCACCGGAGTTCCGGCATTATCCCAAAAATCCCGCTTGGTACATTACCATGTTTATTATCATCGGTTTATTTGTCGCTTATCAAGTAATACTCCGAGACTGGTTTGGTGCTGTAATCTTAGTCATCTTAGGAATCATCATTTATGCTTTTGCTCGGCAAACTCCAAAATACGTAGAAATGCAAATTACCGACCGAGGAATTCATATCAATGGCGACCTGATTCCTTATAATCGCATTAAACATTTTTGGATTATTGACGACCACGAACACAAAGTGCTTAACCTAGAAACAACCGCATACTTAAATCACCTGTTAGCTATCGAGCTAGAAAGTGAAGACGCCGAAGAGATCCGCGAGTTCTTATTCGACATTTTGCCAGAGCACTCCGAATTAGAACCAACAATAACGCAAAAAATTTCGCATCGGTTTCGTTTTTAACTTCAAAGACTGTCACAAAAATTTAGTCATTGCGAGGGCGAAGCCCGAAGCAATCTACCTGGCAAGATTACTTCACCCTTCGACTTCACTCGGGGCTCGCAATGACAATTCATTACTTGGCCCTGTAGCTCATTTGGATAGAGCGCAAGCTTCCGGAGCTTGAGGCAGTAGGTTCAAATCCTGCCAGGGTCACCATTTCTGCATGCTATCTCTTAACACTAAAATCGAACGGCTGCCGAGCGTGGGGCCGACGCTCAAAAAAACCCTAAACAAGTTGGGGATTTTTTATTTGGAAGATTTTTTTTACCATTTACCGTTTCGATATATCGACTTCTCTCAAAAAATCGCAATTGGCAAAGCCAAGGTCGGCGAGTTAATTACACTAGAAGGCAATATTACCAAAGTTACTGCAAGACGATCGATGAACAGTCGTCTTGCTTTCACCGAAGCATACCTAGAGGATGGCACTGGGCAAATTAAACTAATGTGGTTTAATCAACCCTATCTCGCCAAGCAGCTTAAAGAAGGGACTCGCATAGTTGTGGCAGGAAAAGTTGAATGGTTTCGGCAAAACCAGCTAACAAATCCTTATTTTGAAATTTTTTCGGAGAATCAATCAGCAACAGGTAAAATACTGCCGATTTATCATCTCACCGCTGGCATTACGAATCTACGATTAGTGAAACTACTTAAACTAGCTTGGGAAACCACGACAAAAGAATTTACAGAACTAATCCCTAACCAAATCCAAAAAAAGTTTGGTTTGATGCAACTTCACCAGTCACTAGAAATGCTTCACTTCCCAACCGAAATGAAGGCAATCAAGAAAGCTCGGCTTCGAATAGCAATTGACGATGTTCTGCCTCAGCAAATTGCTGCCCAGATGAAACAAATTGCTTTAATTAACCGCCATGCACCAAAAATCCCGACTGATGTAGAATTTATTAAAAAAAATCTGGCAACACTTCCGTTTCAACTAACCAACAGTCAAAAGCGAGCAACCTGGGACATCCTGCAAGACATGGCCTCTGGCAAACCAATGAATCGTTTACTCGAGGGCGATGTTGGAAGTGGTAAAACTGTAGTCGCACTTCTTTCCGCACTAACAGTGGCTAAAGCTGGTTTCCAAACTATTCTCATCGCTCCCACAGAAATTTTGGCCAAACAACATCATGAAACATTCCTAGCTCTCGCTTCTGAAACTGCTCAACAAACCGCCTTGTTAACAAGTGGTTTTTGCCGTACCGGCAACCTCGAAACCTCAAGAACAGATTTATTGCATCAACTAGCCAATGGTCAAATTCAATTCCTAATTGGAACGCACGCTATTCTTTCGAATAAGTTGGATGTAGCCAAACTCGGCTTAATTATTATTGATGAACAACACCGGTTTGGCGTGGGACAACGGGCCTTTTTGGGCAAAAAATACAGCAAAGACTTAATCCCACACTTATTATCCATGTCGGCAACGCCAATTCCAAGAACACTCGCTCTATCTCTATTCGGTAATTTACAAATTTCCCAACTACGAACACTCCCTGCTAACCGCACCCCAATTGTTACCAAGCTCTTATCAGAAACAAGTCGAACTGTGGCCTACAAGCGAATCGTGGAAGAAATCTCGGCTGGTAGGCAAGCTTTTATCATTACTCCAAAAGTGGAAGATTCGAACTCCAACACAAAATCAGTAAAAGCCGAGTTTGCAAGATTACAAAAGCTCTTTCCTAAACTTCGACTAGGTTTAATATATGGCGGACTAAACACCGCAGACAAGGATGCGGTTATGAATGATTTTGCTGACCATAAACTCGACATTCTGGTAGCCACCACAGTAATTGAGATTGGCATAGACGTTCCAAATGCCACCGTTATGCTAATCGAAGGAGCCGAGAACTTTGGACTCGCTCAATTACACCAACTGCGCGGCCGAGTTGGTCGAAGCCAATATCCAAGTTTCTGTTATTTATTTACCACAGATGACGCACATTTAGATACAGAGCGGTTAAAAATTTTCGAAAAAAATAAAGATGGTTTTGCTCTAGCTGAATATGATTTAGAACAACGTGGTTTTGGTGATTTGTTCGGAGAAGAGCAATCTGGCTTTAACTTTCGTTATCCCAAATTCATTACTATAGAAGCTTTGCATGTGGCCCGCAACATTGCCCAAGAACTGCTAGATACTGATCCCAAGTTAGGCCATCAACCAGAATTAAAAAAACTTGCCCATCAATACCTAGAAACCATTCATACCGAGTAAAGTTGACAACTAACTATATTATTTGGTATAAAGATAAAGTATTTTTGTGGTCTTTACAAAAATATCTTTTGTAACAATCCCAAAACTTGGAGGAAAAATTAAAATGTTGGAAGAAAAGAATCCCATTAATCCGGACGACTATCCCAAACGACACCCACGTGGGCTGGTCGATGTAGAGGAAGTCTGTGGAGAAAATGGTGTGACCACCTATAATGAGGTGTTAATCATGCCAGCTGGAAGAAGGCCTGGTGTCTTTCTTAACGGAATAGAAAAAAGGCACGAACGCGTAGTTTTTGGATTAATACCAAAAAATGATCCATGGGCGAAGAAAAGGATGGGAGCAGAAAAGGATTAAGCCAACAAATCGACTTTTGAATTTTCTGTAGAGTCAACGAGAATTTATTCTTGTTGACTCTTAATTTATGTCTAAACTCTTTATAGACTTGGCTTTTACTTCTGCAGTAAAGCCAAGTTTTTTGGCTTCTTTATGACGTTTTTCGGCTTGGCTAACTTGCCGCACTTCGCCGAGTAGCCCAACTTCACCATAAGCAATCGTACCTTTGGGCCAAGCTTTGCCATAGTAGGAAGAGAGAATAGCCATCACGACTGGTAAATCTGCCGCACGCTCGGAAACTTTGAAACCACCGGCCACATTTACATACACATCTTGATTGCTCAAATTAATCCCTAAAGTCTTCTGCATAATAGCCAAGAGCAATTGCAGGCGGTTAGCATCGAAGCCAGAAGCAACGCGCCGCGGGTAACTGGCGTTGCTGGTATTAGTAAGCGCCTGAATTTCGACTAACAAAATTTTATTGCCTTCCATCAGCGCCGTCACGCAACTGCCCGGCATGGGCGTATCCTTATGTTCCAAAAACATACTCGAAGCATTAGCCACTTCTATTAAACCAGTATCGCGCATTTCGAATACACCCACCTCGCCAATACTGCCAAACCGATTCTTACTACTTCTTAGAATTCGCAAGTTACCCAACCGCTCGCCTTCTAAATACAATACACAGTCCACCATGTGTTCAATAGTTTTGGGTCCAGCCAGCATCCCTTCCTTGGTCACGTGGCCAATTAAAATAATTGCAACGTGCAAGCGCTTAGCCAACCTAATAAGTTGATTGGTAACGTATGAAAGTTGCGCCACACCACCGGTAACGCCGCCGGCTTCACTAGAGCTCATAGTTTGAATAGAATCAACTATTACAGCAGCGGGTTTAAACTGCTCAATGGTAGCTATGACGGTTTCTAAATCGGTCTCGGCTAAAACGGAAATATCTTGTTTTAGCGCGAGCCGTTGATTACGCATAGCGATTTGTTGAGCAGATTCTTCACCAGAAATATAGAGTACTTTTTGACTCGCACCTTCTAATAAATTCGCCAACTGCAGTGCTAAAGTCGATTTGCCAATCCCAGGGTCACCGCCGAGCAATACCACACCACCTGGCACTAGCCCGCCACCCAAAACTAAATCTAGCTCGCCGATTCTTGTGTTAATCCTCGGAACTTTATGCTGTTTTACCTCGGATAATTGAACCGGCTTCGCGCCAACGCCAGCACTAGCCAAACCGACGCTCTTTTTTGAGGTTTGTATAGTTTGCTCCGAAAATGAGTTCCACTCCCCACATGACGGGCATTTCCCTTGCCAGCGAGAGCTTTGAAACGAGCAACTTTCACAAATATAAACAGTTTTTATTGCCATATTGATATTATACCGCACCACGTCCAAATCATAATTAAGTTTTT
>DAOLDG010000046.1:0-6205 GCA_035327465.1 Candidatus Doudnaibacteriota bacterium | reverse complement strand
CTAATCCGCTTGGCACAGGGTATGGCAATTTTATTACTTCTATTGTCGACGCGCCTCCTGGCTTAAGTTTTGAAGAAGTTTCGGATGAAAAGAATTTACGTTATAATCTTCCTCAAAAATTTGTGACCGCACATAGTTTGTACCTTCACCTATTAGTAGAGCTTGGTTTGCTGGGTTTGTTGATATTTATTCTGTTCTGGCGAGAGGTGGGTAAACAACTTTGGCAGGCAGTCAGCGAATCACAATTTATGTTTACTTCATTAAATCTCTTTTTTGTGGCAAGTGCAGTGGCATTGGTTTGGCTGTTGGCTTATGGATTATTTGATGTTACTATTTTAAATGAACGCGTATTGTTGTACACAATGGCATTGTTGGCCTTGCTGAATATGGCACTGCGTAATAAACCGCAAACTTTATTTTAATTAGCGCTTGTCATTTCTGGTAGGTCGTACTAACCAGAGCTGATAAAAAACAATATGAACGAACCAAATTCGGATATTAAATCCACAATTTCTACAACCAACTCGTCATCTTCGCCAAAATCACTGCATCCGTATCGCAATTCCGCTATTTTGTACTTAATAGTAATAGTGATGTTGTTCGGTGTGTTTAGGTTAGGTTATGGAGCTGGTCAATCTGGTTATAGTTTTGATGCTCGTGAGTTTAAAATAGTAAATCGCTCTGGACAGAATCTAAACGTGGATTACAGTTTACTTTGGCAGGCCATCGATGTAGTAAATCGTAAATATATAGATAAAGATCAAATTGATCAGAGGCAAGTGCTATATGGTGCCATCTCTGGCGCGGTGCGCGCCGCCGGCGATGAATATACCGAATTTTTTGACCCCGAGACGCTGGCTCAATTTCGCGCCGAACTTCAAGGGACTTTTAGCGGGATTGGAGCAGAAATTGGTAAACGCAATGGGAATATTGTAGTGATCGCACCATTAGATAATAGCCCGGCCGAGCGCGCTGGGTTGCGGCCGCGGGATGTAATCTTAAAGGTTGATAACGAAACTGTTGTCGATTGGAATGTGGATCAAGCGGTAAGTATGATTCGTGGTGAGGCTGGAACAGAAGTTCGACTAACCATTTTCCGTGAAGGTGACGGCATTCCATTTGAAGTTGTTATTACCCGCGCGCAGATTGAGGTGCGCAGTCTGCGGGTTACTTACCAGCAAGTGAACGGACGTACTGTGGCGGTGATGAAGCTATCTCGTTTCGGTGACGACACTCAGCGATTGTTGGATTCGGCCATTTCGGAATTGCGCAGTCGCAATGTGGCTGGGATTGTACTCGATGTGCGCAATAACCCTGGAGGATATTTAGAGACTTCGGTTAGCGTAGCGTCGGAGTGGCTGCCTCGCGGTACGTTGATTGTACAAGAAGCGCGTAGTGATAGTGATGTAGTGAGTTTTAATTCTTCTGGCGGAAATCGATTAGGCAATATCAAAACTGTGGTAATCGTTAATGGTGGTAGTGCTTCGGCCGCAGAAATTCTCGCAGGCGCATTGCGTGATAATAATAAAGCTGTTTTGGTCGGTGAAAAAAGTTTTGGTAAAGGTAGCGTGCAGGAGTTAATTCCCTTGCGCGATAATACTGCTGTGAAAGTTACTATTGCGAAGTGGATTACTCCAGGCGGTAAGCATCTTAACCGAGAAGGCTTAACACCAGATATCGAAGTTAGTTATACGGAAGAGGATCTACAAGCAGATCAAGACCCTCAGCTCGACCGCGCATTGCAAGAAATATTCCGTTAATTTTATAAAAAAACGGCCCCGGTAAAACTAGGGCCGTTTTGATTTCGTCTTACCAAAGAGATTGCAGTAATCGGTAATTATCCATACTATGCAACCAAGCAGGTACAGTATGACAACCATACTGGCATATACTATTAGGATTACTAATGCAATCAAGAAAATTCCTATTGCCAGTGGAAAATTTAGGTACCAGTCCATATTTCCTCCTCGTACTACTTAGGTTTAAAATCCGAAAAGAAAAGTTTTCGGACAGCTTTGAGCATCAAACTAAATACAAAGAGAAAGAGAATGGCTGGAATTCCATAAATATATTCCCACCATTTGACTGCCTTTTTCATTGCTCCTCCTTTCCAACCAAACGATTTTCCGCTAAACTTAAACTAATTGATTAGATTTTACTATGCATAAATTATCTGCGCAAGAGTTGCGGAATAAATGGGTAGATTTTTTTCGAAGTAAGAATCATGTGATCATCCCTTCGGCTTCGTTAGTTCCCGAGAATGACCCTTCGGTATTGTTTACAATGGCCGGCATGTTTCCGTTGGTGCCATATTTGATGGGTCAAGACCATCCCGGCGGCAGCCGCGTGGCCAACATTCAAAAATGTATTCGTACTATAGATATAGATGAAGTTGGTGATGATACCCACTTAACGTTTTTTGAGATGATGGGGAACTGGAGCTTTGGTGATTATTTTAAAAAAGAGGCAATTGAGTGGAGCTTCGAATTCTTAACTGATGAGCAGTGGCTGGGGATTCCGCTGGAGCGTCTGGCGTTTTCGGTGTTTGCCGGAGATAGCGATGCGCCATTCGACGAAGAAAGCTATAACCACTGGCTGCGCTTAGGCGTACCGGCCGAGCGCATCGCTAAACTGCCCAAGGAAGATAACTGGTGGATTGCTGGTGAAACCGGCCCCTGCGGTCCGGACACGGAAATGTTTTTTTGGATTGACGACGGCACGCCGGCACCGGAGAATTTTCAGGACACTGCAAATGATCCGCGCTGGGTAGAAATCTGGAACGATGTGTTTATGGAATTCGAAAAGAAGGCTGATGGCAGTTTGGTGCCGCTCGAAAAAAAGAACGTCGACACCGGCATGGGCCTCGATCGCGTCATCGCGGTGCTTAATGGCCATCGGTCTGTTTACGACACAGAATTATTCACCGGTATGTTCGAAGTGATTGGCTTGGCGCAAGCGGTGATGAGCGGCGATGAAATCCGTAAGGCACGGATTATTGTGGATCATGTTCGGGCTAGTGTGTTTATTGCCGGTGACGGCGTGGTGCCTTCAAATAAAGAGCGTGGTTATATCTTGCGCCGCTTGCTGCGTCGCGCCATGGTTTACGCACGTTTGCTAAATTTGCAAGAAACTTGGCTGAAGGCTCTCATTGGCAAAGTTATGGAAGAGTACAATGAAGCTTATCCGGAGATGGTCGAGAATAGTGAAGCGATTTTTGGAGTAATCGAAGGCGAGCAAGCGAAATTCGGCAAGACTTTAGAGAAGGGCTTAAAAGAGTTTAATAAGTTGTTTCAGCAAAATCCTTCCCCTCGTGAAGATGATGATTCTACTCCTCCCCCTCGTGAGGGGGAGGCCGGGAGGGGGTTAAAAGGAGGTCTTACTGGCACGGATGCATTCAATCTGTACCAGACTTATGGCTTTCCTTTGGAGTTAACAGAAGAGTTGGCCGAGAGTAGTGGTCAGGAAGTGAACCGCGAAGAGTTTGCAGCAGAGTTCAAGAAGCACCAAGACTTATCTCGTACCGCAAGTAGCGGCACTTTCAAGGGCGGCTTGGCTGATCATTCTGATATTGTAGTGCGTTATCACACGGCAACTCACCTTATGCACAAAGCTTTGCGCGATGTATTGGGCGAAGACGTTTGGCAAAAGGGCAGTAACATCACCGCCGAGCGCACCCGCTTCGATTTCACTTACCCGCAAAAAATGACCGACGAGCAAAAACAGCAAGTTGAGGATTTAGTAAATAAATGGATAGAAGCAGATGCGGAAATGAAGCAAGAAATGATGCCTCTCGAAAAAGCAAAGGAGCTTGGTGCGATTGGTTTGTTTGGAGAAAAATACGCCGACACTGTCTCTATATATACCGCGACCGATAAAGATGGTAATGTAATTTCCCGCGAATTTTGTGGTGGCCCTCATGTCGAACGCACCGGATTAATTGGCAAATTCAAAATTAAAAAGGAAGAAGCCGTTTCCGCCGGCGTCCGCCGAATAAAAGCGGTGATTGAGTAAAATATTACCCATCCTCGTGATGGTGTAGAGACACCTCCTCGTGAGGGATGTAAAACTATAATTCCCCTCCTCGTGAGGAGGGGGTAGGGGGAGGTTATGAAAACCCGCGGACCAAAATCAGGTAATCCAAAAACACTACCACTTCGGAGAAAAATGCGAAGGGAAATGTCACCAGCTGAATCTGCTGTATGGTTAATTCTTTCTCGAAAAAAATTCCAAGGAATTAAGTTTCGAAGACAACATGCTATTGGTAACTATATAGTTGATTTTTATTGCCCTTCTAAGAAGCTGATTATCGAAATTGATGGTGATACTCATGCGGGAGAAGTAGCCGTTAAAAAAGATTAGGAGCGTACAAAGTATTTGGAATCTTTAGGCTATAATATGGTTAGATATACTAATCGAGATGTAAGTTTAAACATACAGGGTGTTTATGAAGATTTGTTAAAGCGAGTAAATAGCCTTGAACCCCTCCCAGCCTCCCCCTTACGAGGGGGAGGAGATATAACAAACAAAAATGCAAATTAAATTTTACAACACGCCCGAGCCGCAAGAGTTTGATGCGGACTTAAACCAAGACAAACCGAACTTTATAGAGTATCGGCCAGATTTTGTTTTGTTAGATAAGTTAGCGCGCAAATATTCGAGTAAGAAGAAACTAATTGTAATTGGTCACGGCGGAAGCATTACTACTTTCGCGGGTCTCTACGGCGCGTTAAAAACTAAATCCACAAAACAAGTTTTCTTGGTGAGTACGAATGATCCAGATTATCTTTCCGAAGTGAAAGCCAAAACTGACCCAAGCGACACTTTGGTAGTTGCCGTCAGTAAATCTGGTGAAACTGTAACTCAACTCGAAGCTTTATTTCAGTTTATAGATTATCCATTGTTAGTAGTGACTGGCGTTGCAGGACCACTCGCCGAAATGGCTCATAAGCTCAACGCAGAAATTGTGGTCCATCCGCCAATTGGCGGACGCTTCAGTGGCTTTACCGAAGCTGCGCTGGTTCCGGCCGCGCTTTGTGGTTTCGATGTCGAGAAAATTTATGATGGCGGCCAGACTTGGTTAAAACGTTTCAATGAAAACAATCCAGCTTACGAAGCAGCCAGTATTTTCTGGCAATTGGAGGAACAGGGAATCGCCGATGTGTTTATGCCAGTTTATTCGAGCCGTCTATTTCCGTTTTCGAATTTAATCGTTCAATTGTGCCACGAAAGCTTTGGCAAAGAGGGAAAAGGTCAAACCTATTTTGCGCACGAAGCGCCAGAGAGCCAGCATCACACAAACCAAAGATTTTTTGGCGGCCGCAAAAATATTGCCGGTTGGTTCATTGGCAGCCACAAATCTCAAACCGATTTACAAACTGCGGTTCCAGAAAAACTGCAAGACGTTCCATTAAAAGAGCAAACGCTTTTAACTTTGGACAGCATTCCTCTGCAAGACGCTTTAAGTTTTGAGAGAGAGGCAACAATCGATGATGCCAAGCTTAATAATATCCCTTGTGTCGATATGCAGCTGGAAGAAATTAGCGAACATCACCTCGGTGAGCTCATCGCCTTCTGGCAAATGTTTGCAGTTTATAGTGCGTTACTTCG
This sequence comes from Candidatus Doudnaibacteriota bacterium, assembly GCA_035327465.1. Lineage (GTDB taxonomy): Bacteria > Patescibacteriota > Doudnabacteria > UBA920 > UBA920 > UBA920. The sequence continues at coordinate 598 of DAOLDG010000046.1, read as the reverse complement.
TGGCGTGAACCCATTCGACCAGCCGCAAGTGGAGGCCAGCAAAAAAATTAGCTTTGCGCGCCGCGAGAAGTTTAACGGTCGCCTCTAAACTATCAATTTAGACTCCTTTGGCAGTCCAAAGGAGTCCTTGTATTTCCGTCAAAACTTACCTAAAATAAGAAAACGAGACCAAATACTATGAAAACGATTTACCTTAATTTAGAAGACGATGTCGCCAAAACTACAGCGAAAATTAAAGCCTACAAAGGCGAAGAAGTAGTTTTAGTGATTCCAAAAGACAGTTATTTGCTTGGCGATAGTATTAACTTGCGCTTACTCAAAAAGCAGGTGGATTTACTGGGAACCAAAGCCTCTATTTTAACTATGGATCCGACCGGCAAAATGTACGCCCGCGAGCCTGGGTTTGCGCTAAAGCGTTTACCGCGAGTTGCCCCAAGTAAGTCGTTTTCCGATGTGCGCCCAGCACAATCGGTAAAAATTTTTAAACCTCAAGAAATTGAAGATTCGGCAGAGGCACCCACAGAACCGCCCGCAACACCCCCAAGGCGTCGCATGGTGAAGAAGACTTCAGCTGGGGCCGCTATGGTGGGTGGCAAAG
>DAOLDG010000045.1:0-6341 GCA_035327465.1 Candidatus Doudnaibacteriota bacterium | reverse complement strand
TGCAATGTAGAAAGTACAATATGACCCGTCATTGCAGCGTGCATGGCTTCTTCTGCAGTTTCTTGGTCGCGGATTTCACCAATCATAATAATATTCGGGTCCTGACGAAGCAAAGCGCGCAAACCCATCGCAAAAGTTAAACCTATTTTCGGGTTCACCTGCATCTGATTAGCGCCAACAATGCGGTATTCAACCGGATCTTCGATAGTAGAAATGTTTACAGTTTTCGTATTCAAAATACTTAGCAATGCATAAAGCGAAGTAGATTTACCACTGCCAGTGGGACCAGTAATTAGCATCATCCCATGAGGTTTATGCACGTTTCGGTTTACAATATCGAGCTGGTCGGGCAAAAAACCTAGTTGCTCCAAACTCATTGCCTTGCTCGATTCGTCGAGCAAGCGAATCACAACTTTTTCGCCATCAAAAATTGGAATAGTAGAAATACGCAAACTAAATTTATAGCCGTCTTTTTCTATTTTATAACGACCGTCTTGTGGCAGGCGATGTTCGTCTATTTTTAAATTCGCTAACACCTTAATACGAGCCACTAATGCCGCCTGAATTGCTTTCGGTAATGTCATAACATCATGCAACACCCCATCGATGCGATACCGAACCGCCACCGAAGTTTCTTGTGGCTCAATATGAATATCGGAAGCTTTTTCGATTACCGCGTACTCGAGTAAAGTATCCACCACGCGGATAATCGGAACCTCTTCCGCCATTTTTTTTAACTCATCCCCGGCTTCACCTTCTACACCGCCGACTTTCTGTTCCCCGGAAACCATGTGCTTAATCTCACCCTCCAAGTTGGTGTGATATTTCGACAGCCCATGATCTAACGAAGCCTTCCCAATCAAAAAAACTTTAATCTCGAGGCCGGTTTTCTTTTTAATGAATTCTTTAGTTTGCAAATCGCTGGGGTCGGTCATTGCCAACGAAAGTTGGTTATCGTTTTTGGCAAAACTCAAGACTTGGTGCCGTCGCGCGATTGGTTCTGGTACATAATTTAAAATTTCTTCCGTTAACTCCTGGTCACTCAAATCTACAATCGGAACTTCAAATTCCTCGCTTTTAAGCTTTAACAGTTGTTCTTCGGAAACCGCCTTCTTCTCTAATAAAAAGTTCTCCCAGGCCATGGGAGTTTTAATCGCAGACCACTCTTTTTCCAGTTTGGCTAGATCTGTATTAGAGATGAGGCGCTTTTTTTTGAGAAGCTGATTTAGTTCAGCTGTAACCATATAATCCTGTAATTCCGACAGCTACAAGCCCTGAGCGTAATCGAAGGGTGTGGGCTAGTCGGGATTCTTTTTGTTTGGGTTTCTAAAAATTGGCTAAGCTATGCAAAAAAATTCTCACATATTACGGCCAACAGCTTGCTTTTCGATAGAATTATAACACATTTGATGTTAGTTATGCAAAACCAAAACCCCGCCAGCAATGATCGCAATGGCGGGGTGGGATTGAGTTGCACTAAATTCGCTCAGCTGAATCTAAAATCGAATTTGGGAGAATTTCACTAGCATTCATAATTTCAATTCCACCCAGAACGTGATCTTGATTGAAATCCAAATTAATCATTGCTTTAGTTTCAACTGGATCGCAAGGGTAAGTAAAATGTACCCATGCTGGTTTTAGTTCTTCATCTTTCAACAAATATATATATACGGCATCTGCCTCTTTATCATAAGTAATTCTCATATTTTCATGGTCAAGAACTATATCCATTAGTGTCATAAACAGAGTATCTCCCTGTTTCGCAGATGAGTATGGAAGAAAAGGCCTGACAGTACAACCAGTAAGGGCTGATAAATAACTAATAATCTATGCTAATTATCTTCCCTGAGAGATAAAACTGTCCTGATAGTATGTTTCCAATTTGAGGTTCAGATATCAACAAACTTGGGTCAATAACTACATCATAACTCGCGCTAAGGCTTTCAACAATTAAATGATAAAATTTATTACTCGTTATTTCATTTCGCTTTAATTCTATTTTTCTGATATAGCCAGAAAAGATTGCTGCGGGGTGCTGTTCAAAAGATTCATCATCATTAGGACTAAACTTTCCACTCGGAGTAAACGATTGAGTAGCCCATAATCCCCAAATTTCATCTTTATTTCTTTCCTCTTCACTGGAAAATATTTTTACCTCTTTAGCAAATGCTGTTACTTGAGCTTCCACAATTATTTCATCCTCTGATACAGAGGTTTGGTAAAAATTAGGAGATTCAAAAAGTAAGGGATAATCTTGATCATCAGTAATAAGCCAAGAGTCATAGTAACCATCCAATACAGACAAGCGGCTACTTTCTAGAAAAGGCTTAGCCTTAACTTTAATTAGGCACTCTCCATTAAATCCAGGATGTAGTCCTATTCCTTGATTATCCTTACTAATCTGAGCCCACAATTCAGCCCCTGATTCAGTTGATAATTTATAGTAACTACCTCGCATGGGTATTTCAATTTGTTCTCCCCTATCAGTAGCTAATTTACCCAATTTATAGATATCCTCGAAAGCTTCAAAATTAAAACCAATGCTTGAAAAGTCAGAAACTTTATGGTTCGGTTTGAATAGACTTTTTAGACTAGCTAACATGCGTTATTTTACCTTCTCTTTGTTATTAATCTTTATGAATCCATTTTTTATGCCATTCTGGTTCTTCTGGTTCTTTCACAATATTATTATTGGAGTCTAGTTCAACACCTATACCTTTCAGCTGTTCGACTGGATTCCATTGCGGTTCACTTTCTCTTTTACTCCACCAATTCAAACCTTCAGAAATCCATTTGTGCCTCCAATCTTTATACGAATATCCACTATTTATATCAGTATAACCAAATGTATAACCGCAAGCTGGACAAATTTCGTCTACCGCATCAAACTCCCCATCTTCATCATAAAGAGACACAAGAAATTTAAAACCACAGGATGGGCACAAATATTTTTCTAAATCCTTCATCGCTACTACTGAATTAATTTTTTAATATCAAACTCCTTTTGGCCTGGATTTGTTTTTTGTTGGGTATCCCAATAATTCTTAAGGTCAGATTTGAAGTAAGTTTTAGGAGTTAACGTTCCATTAGTGAAATCATACGATCCAAATCGCTGCGTGGCTTTATCCCATATCCTAATTATATTTCCTTTTGTGTTAATTGTCGCTTGGTAGCCATTATCTATGGCTTCAGATACAAAACTCTTAGCACTCTTGTAATAAGTACTTATGGAATCAATCCCTAACAAAACTGAGTGTCTCTCTGCATGATCTCCAAGATTCATAATCGGATTGGGTAGCTTGCCCTGAGTCCACACTCCTCCCCATTCAATCTTAGAAGCTGTGGGCAATATTGGCCCAGCTTTTTGTGTTGGAGGAGCAACCATCGCAGCAACGCCAACCCCCGAAACCACTCTGTCTGTTTTACTAGCATTAGGATTAATAGCTGTTGTAACTTGTTTAGTAAATGAAGTCGCTGGGTTGACGATATCATATAACCCCAAGCCATGAGCTGGACCGTTATCAACTAAACGGTTTACAAAGTTTGCTGCTCTATTCAAGAACGAACTAAATTGAGCTAATGTTGGCCACTCACCATTCGGATCTAGATAGATTAATGGATTATTACGTGCATACGAATAAGAATTCATCAGTTGCGGGTCAGGTATTCCTTCTTGTATTTCCCAGAAAGCTGGATCCTGCCCCAAGAACCTGCCCAGCTCACCGCTGTAGTAGCGAGCCTGTAAGTACAACAGTTGTGTATCGGTGTCGTACTCACTGCCAATGTATTTGCGCTGTTCGGCCGGTGGAGTCGGCGAACCCTGCACCACATCATAATCTAATCCGCCAAAGGGTTGGTAGCCAATCTTCTCCTGCACGGTGCCGTCGGGCTTTGCCACCACGGTCACGCTGCCCAGATGATCGGTGAAAATCTGAACAAATTCGGCAGTCGCCCCACTCCCCTTGATTGTACCAACCAACGCCTCGCTCGCCAAGAGGTGTTTGGTGATATCACTACCAACCGCAATATTGAAGTAAGAGGAAACATACTCAATCGGATCTTTATCCAACTTGCTAAACACCCGACTACCGGTATGGTCATAACCATACTCAAACTCGATCTGAATTATTCCCATCTGCCGTGCCAGACGAAGCCGGTTATTGTAGTCCCATTCGTATTCCCAAAACTCGCCGCGCGCCGACATGTTTCCATTCGCGTCATACTCAAGCAACGTTTCACTATTACCACCATCAACAATCTTCGTCACGGCATGAGGGTTGGCGTAGTTGCCATTTTCGGTACTGCCCTCATAATAATAATGACCGAGCAATGAATTGTATGTGATGTTACCGATCGCGTCATACTCTAATGCTTGAACGTAATTACTCGTACCGCGAGTAATGTCGGCGTTCACCAACCGATGCAAGTCATCATACTCAAACTCACTCTCGTGTTGATTGACGGCAGAATCATCTCTCATGGTCAGAATATTCCCAACGTTGTCATAAGTATAGTTGAGGTCCTGAATCACCACGCTACCACTACCGTCAGGCACCGAACTCAATTTTCGCTGCAAGCGATACAATTCTTCCGCATTGTAAGTATATTCGGTAATTGCGCCGCTGGCATACTCGAATCGTGCTACCTGCCCGCTAGGATGATACTCAATGCCGCTCACAACCACAACATTACTCTGACCCGCTTCTTTTGTGCTAATCACAACAACACGACCATCCAAACCAAGCTGATAACTAAACTCCGAGTCATCCGGGTTGCGGACCATTAATAAACTCCCTTGCCGATCATACGCATACTCAACTTCATGACTATCTACAATTTGTTTCGTTTCTTTTCTAACCTGCCCCAAAATATCGTACTCATATTCAATGGTCACAGAAAAATTGACAATTTTGCACAACCGCCCCACACCGTTTGGACAATTATCATAAGTGTGTGTTAAATCGACGCGATTAGTGCCGGTGTAATTTTCCTGAAGGATGCGATTTAAGGCATCATAAGTAAAGTTAACCACCTGACCTTTTGCATCGACCCGCTGAATCAAATTTCCAGCCGCGTCATAACTATAAGTCCAAATTCCATAAGAACTATCGCTCGGGTTGTGCAAGTCTTCGGCCATGGTGCGCAGACCGCGGCCGTCGTAGGCAAACTCGCGAATGTTGTCCAGCGCGTCGGTGATTTTAGTTAAGTTACCGGCCGCGTCATACTGATAATAAGTCGAGAAAATGTCCTGCTCGAAGTATTCATCCACTTGCACTAGTTGGCCACGGGCGTCTTTGAACAAACGTTTCTGCTTGCCTTCGGCATCAGTAGTGAGAATAGCCCATTGGTCATAAACGCTGGTGGTGCTGCCAACACTGTTAGTCACGCTCACCACGCGATACAACGCATCATAGCTCATCTCGGCGTACAAATCGTTGTCTGTTGTAGCCGCGGTGCGCTCGATGTGTTCACTAAAGTATGGCAGTGAAGTTTTCGCCACCTGCGCCAGTGAGTTATAAATAGTGTCGCTCACCGCGTAGCGTTCGTTAGAACTAGAAGGCGCGGGCTCTACTTGCGAACGCACCTGCACTGGCCGTTCAAAACCATCGGTGTAAGTAATAGTTTTGCTGGTGCGCGGCGTACTGTTATCCGGCTCATCCAAATAATGAGTTTCGATGATTTGCTGGCCGACTACCTCCTCATTATCTTCCACCCAGTTGTAAGCAACTGTTTTTTTAGTGAATAATACTTCGGAATTACTGTTAGTTGGGTCCGAGAGCTCCTCTTTAATTGCGCGGCCAAGACCGTCCAAGCTGGTTACGACATGATTATCATTCGGATCAACCATCATTGTCGGCTGGCCGTAATGATAATCGTAACCATATTCGGTAACCTGATTGAGCGCATTAGTTGCGCTAATCGGATACAGTTCGAATTCATCGTATGCGTAGGTTGTAGTGTTGTTGCGCGGGTCAGTTTCGGTAAGCACCAACCCAGTCGCGCTGAAGGTACGTGTGGTAGCCGCGTACATCGTGCCGCTAATCCAGACTTCGTCCTTAGTAGAATTACCCAACACCACCTCACCTAACGTCAAATTATCGTAATAACGCCGGCTTTCGGAGACTTTGGCCGTGGCCTGATTAATCACGGTAACGCTGGTCGGTAAACCAACTAGGAAACTTCCCGAGCTGGTTGGTTCAGCATACACGTAAGTAGTAGTCACTTTATCGCTGCCGACGTCGGTGAAACTGCCATCGGCATCGGCTTCGACTTCACCCCAATCAACATGCGTCAACATATTACCGAACTCGTCGTAACTGAAGCTAGCGGCGCTATCTTTG
>DAOLDG010000044.1:0-6353 GCA_035327465.1 Candidatus Doudnaibacteriota bacterium | reverse complement strand
CAATTCGATTTGAGCCAGCCTAGCGTGAATTATGCAAGTTATTATGCCGAAGTAGTGAGCAGGCAGGCTTCTTCCCAAGTGCAGGCTGCGGCATGGGATTTCTTAAAGTTTGCTACTAGCAAAGAAGCCTTAGACGCGTATTATGCTCGCGATAAGCAACCTTCTAGTCGCCGCGATTTAATTGCTTTGCAGACCTCTGATTTAGAAGTTGGGGTGTTTGCCCATGCCAATCTTACAGCGAAGACATTTCAAAAATACGACGAAGCTCGCTATGATGCTATTTTTTCCGAAGTTGTAAATAATATTTTGTTTGGCGGACAGACTCCGCAAAATGCTTTGTCCCGTGCCCAAAGCCAAGTTGGTGCTTTGGTTAGTCAGCGCTTATTTTAATTTCTTATGATAATTTTTGGAAAAAAAATTACTTCTAAAATTTTACCAGCGTTAATCGGCGTTTTAGCGGCTGTTATATTATTTGGAGCCTTTGCACTCTCGGCAAGTTATGCTCCAGAGGTGCTGGCGAATAATGGTGTAGACGATACAGGTCGTTCTGGGTTTGTGTTTTGTGGTGATTCCGTAGATAATCCTTGCAAGATTAGTCATTTGTTTATTTCATTAGTGATTATTATTAATTACTTAATGACTATGGTTGGTATTGTGGCAATATTATTTATTGTGATTGCTGGTGTACAAATGACTACTTCGCGTGGAGAAGAGGGCTTGGTTGCCGCAAAAAAAAGACTCACTGGAGCTTTGATTGGTTTAGTGTTGGTTGTACTGGCGTTTGTAATTGTTAATACTTTGTTTGCCGGTTCATTAAGTTTAGGTATAAGGAATGGTGGTTTAATTTTAACTAATCCAAAAGAGTATATTAATAAGAATGATTAATGTTGCGCGATAAAATTTTAATAATCTGACGGCCAAGAATTAAGAAAGACCAACAATAGCAATTATCCAAATCCAGTAATAATAACAAGACTTAGATAATGATTAATTATAAAAAATCAATCATAGCACTACTAATTTTTTCACTTGCTGGAGTAATTTTAGTACCCGTTGTTATAGAGGCACAAGGACCCTTGGCACCCGGGGCGGTGGTGATAGAACTACGCAAGAATGGCGCCAGAACTTCTGAACGAACTATTCCAGTTGAAGCAGTGCAGGAGTACTCTTTGTATATGGCAGCCAGAGCACAAACTGCTTCGGTGAGTACTAATAATTTTTGGGAAGGTAAGGTAAATATTTTTCGAGCATCCGATAGTACTGTATCGCAAAGCGACTTGTTTGGTAGAGAAACAATTGCTCCAGGCGCGATCGTTGATAAAACCCATCAATTTAGAGCAGGTAGTGCAACCCCAGGTCTTTACTCTTACGTTGTGCGTAATTGCTCTCAACCTAATACTACACTTTGCCCAAAAGCAGAGTTGCAAATTCAGTTTACGGGTGCTTTACCAGAACAAACCCCTCCGTTTAATCCTACAGAGCCAGAATCCCCAACCCCATCACCACAGGCCCCTGATGACACTGGCGTTCTAACTATTAATCGGCCATCAAGCTATAGTGATTTGCCAGGGTTTTTTAGCCGAGTTATTAATTGGCTATTGATGATTATCGCGATGATTGCCAGCATTATGATTATTTATTCTGGAATAATGTTGATATTTAATGGTGGCAATGAAACAAGAGTGGCGAAAGCTAAAAGTACTTTAACTTGGGCGGTTGTTGGTTTGATTGTCACGATTGGAGCAATCGCGTTAGTTAGTATCATTCAAGGGCTGTTATAATATGAAAAATAATTGGTTTATGCTTCCAAAACCGCTCCAAATTTTATTGATAATTTTTTTTACAGGGTTATTATTTCCAAATCAAGCTATAGCACAATGGTCTCAATCTTTTGATTGCCCATTATCACTTACGATTTCAGTTAATCCGACCACAGTATCAACTTGGAACCAAAATGTAGGAATTGGCGTTGCTTTAAGTCGTGCCGATGCTGGGTATAGAAGATACTGTAACACTCGTGAAACAGTAAATGTTACGGTTGTTAGAAGTGGTGGGGTAGAGTTGGGAAGATTAACCCTAAACATGCCTAAGTCTCCGCGAGATCGGCCGTCTACTCCAGTCGTCACCGGATCTTTTGCTGTTAATTTATCTCAATCGGGAGTGACTGCAAATACAACAGCCGTTGGTATTTCTGCATTTGGCTCTGGAACCAGAAATTATAATACAGGTATTGAAGTAAATAGAGACATTACTCTACAGGCCAGTGCAGTTTCTATAACTCTTTCTGGTTCGCAGACTGGCTCCTCCACTGGCACCACACCGGGTCAAACCCCTCCGTTTAATCCTACAGAGCCTGGATCTCCCACCCCCGCACCTCCAGGTGAAGGAACACCCTTACCTAAAGTTAACACCGACGTGGGTATTACAGACATTAAAAATTTTGATTTGCCATTAGGTAGGATGTTTAATGCACTGGCGGATGATGTTACTAGACCCGAGCAGATTATTGTTCGCATCATAAATATTTTGTTAATGTTAGCCGGAATCTTGGCTGTAATATTCATTATGGTGGGCGGCTTTATGCTGGCCACATCAGCAGGGAACGAAAATAGACTCACTCAAGGGAAGAAAACCTTAATCTACGCAGTGGCGGGATTAATTGTAACAATTCTATCGTTTACTATTGTGGCTTTAGTCCAATCTGTAATTGGTTAGTTAAAATGAAAAAATATCTATTACAAATTAGTTTAATTGTGGCAGTGGGCTTTGGGGTTTTATTTTCCCCTCTGCCTGCATTCGGCCAACAATCTTGTGCCGAACTATTGCGGCAGGTTAGCGATGCCGGCGGTGGACAAGAAACCTCCTTACCTCGTTACTGTACTGTGGGCGAATTGTATAACCGGATTACTTATTGGCTGTATTACATTATTGGCTTAGCTGCCGTGGTGTCTTTAATTATTGGCGGGTACTTTTATATGACAGCCCGAGACAACGAAGCACAGCTGAAGAAAGCCAAAAGTCTAATTATTTGGACGATTGTTGGAGTGGTGATTGCCTTATTAGCCACACTCATTGTTAGGTTAGTTATTAATCTAATCGTAGATAATCGTTTGACATAATACTAAGAAATCCGAGAATCTGTGGTATAATAATTTTATTGAATTCCTGCTTCATTTAACTACTAGTTAAAGATAGAGCAGATTTCACAACTAACTCGCACATTGCGATAGGGTCGAATGCAGGTTTACCTGCGTTCCTAGAAAACCCAAGCAGGAAGGTGGTGAGAAATTTGAAACAAACATTAACAAATTTAACTTGGGATAAGGTTGCATTGGCGCTCTTGGCATTTGCAATTGCGTTTATGCCAGTTGTAGCTATCTTGCCAACTGTTACCAACGCGCAAAGTACTCCAATCGACAACTGCCCACCAGGTTTTCGTTGTGGTGGCGAACAAACCATCGGTCAATTATTCTTTGTTGTAACTAGCTGGGCTTTGGGGATTGCGTTCTTTGTTGCAGTAATTATCTTAATTGTCGGCGGTTTCCGTTACATGCTTGCTGGTGGTAATGAAGAATCAGCTTCCGCTGGTCGGAAAACAATTTTCAATGCTTTGATTGGATTGATTATCATCGTCCTCTCTTTCGTCATTGTTCAAATCGCTTACCGTTTCGTCTCTGGTACAGGTGGGGGTGGACCTTTCGGAGGAACCTAACTATTTATAACTTTCATCCCGTATTTAATACGGGATAGTTTCGGGGGAGAAAGCAGCAGCTTTTACCTCCGGAATTATTAAGCAGATGATTATGAAAAGTTTTTTTCTTGGCATAGGAGCAGTGGCAATCGCCATTAGTATGTTGCTAATCACGCCGCTTGCTGTTTCTGGCCAAAGCGATCGGGTTCAAGATGGTCTAAATGCTATTAGCAATACCTTCCCTGTTGGCGCACGTGATACTGGCGATGCTAATGTTGAATCTTTGGCAAAGCGAATTATTGATTGGGCGTTATATTTGGCGGCATTAGTTGCAGTGCTATTTATTATAGTTGGTGGTTATTATTACATGACTGCCCGCGGGAATGATGAACAAGCTAAACAAGGCAGGAAGACTTTAGTAAACGCTCTAATCGGTTTAACATTGGTTGTATTAGCATTCTTAATAGTCCAAGTTGTATACAGATTTATCACTCAACAGGGCACTTAATTATTTTAGTATGAAATTTTTTATTGCCGTTGGTATAGTATTAGTTGCGGTATTTGGATCATTGGTTGGTTCGCCTGCAGAGACTTTGGTTGCAGCAGGAACACCCACCAATTTTTTATGTCTTAGCCAAGATGGCAGTGTAGTAACTTGGCCAAGCCCAAACACTACCCCGCCTACAGATAGTCATACTTGTCCGAGTGGTCATAGTAAATACACAGTGTCGAATATTGATTCGAGCACAGTGCGGGTTTGTGTAGCAAGAAGACAGAGTACCGCTGGCTCTAGTTGGCTAATTTTAGAAACCGATACAGCCGGTGGTTGTGCCTCATATTCTGCACAGTATACTTCTGTTAATTCCGTGACCATACAAAACCGTCCTGGTGCAACTACTCAAACTCCCCCGCCCACAACCGGCACTGGCACAACCAGTCAAACTCCTACAACTCAGCAAACTCCTACACCAACATCTTCGGGAGATTGTCCTCAAGGTTTCGAGGCGAAAGGTCCGATCTGTGTGCCAGCAAATCCATTTTCGGGAAATGCGGGCATCGCTGGTTCGGGTGATATAGGCAGTTTGGCTACGACCATTATTTCTGCTTTGTTATACTTTGCAGGCATTGTGGCAGTGTTATTTATAATCATCGGTGGGTTTTATTGGATGACTGCCCGCGGGAATGAACAGCAAGCTATTAATGGTCGCAAAACAACGGTTAATGCTTTAATCGGGTTAATTATTGTGGTGCTGTCCTACTTAATTGTGCAAATTGTTACTAATTTTATTACTCGAGGCAGTTAGCTTGAAATAATCAATTATTTTCAGTATAATAAGTAACCAGTGAGCTGGTTACTTTTCTTTTCAAAATTATATGCCGGGGTGGCGAAATTGGTAGACGCATCAGCCTTAGGAGCTGACGAGAGCAATCTTGTGGAGGTTCGAGTCCTCTCCCCGGCACCACACCTTTGTCTGTCCGTCAAAGGCGGACAAAGATGTGGTCCTGATGGTAGGCTCGAAGAAGAGCGGTCCGCTTTCGGCGCACCCACTCCACCTTCCGTGTTGTTGTCCCTTTCCATTCACTGCTTAACCTTCCCAACATTTTCTAGGAAAATGTTGGGTTAACCCAAGCAGTTTGGACCCTAGTTCGACAACCATCGCAGTTTACATATTTACGCTCTAACTGTTGTTTTATTCTCTTCATCTATTTTTCTAACTCTGCTATATTATCAAAGTAATTAATAATTTTTATGGGAAAAATTGTCAAAAATATTATTTTAGTACTCATCGGTTTTTTGGTAATTTCGGTTTTAATCGCTTCCTTTATGGAAGACGATAAAACACGCGAAGTGCCGTTATCCGAAGTTACCACTTTATTAAAGGAAGAAAAAATTACTAGTTTATTGATAGCACCAGGTAATCTTACCGCCGAGGTTCGTGATAGTGAAACCAAGCTAAAAGCTACCGTAGGCAGTAACACCGAAATCCCGCAATATTTTATAGATAGTGGAGTAAGTTCGGAGCAGATTGCAGCGATAAAGATAGAATTTAAAAATACCAGTTTTGCGACTGTTCTTGCTGGGACGATTTTACCGTTCTTAATACCCTTCTTGTTAATTGCGTTATTCATTTTCTTTTTAATGCGACAAGTCCAGGGTTCTAATAATCGCGCGTTAACTTTTGGGCAAAGCAGTGTGAAGCTAAACGACGAGATGAAAAATAAAGTTCGCTTTAGCGATGTGGCTGGCGCGAAGGAAGCTAAAGAAGAATTAAGTGAAATTGTAGAGTTCTTAAAATTTCCTCAAAAGTTTTTGTCGCTGGGAGCGAAAATTCCTAAAGGGGTCTTATTACTTGGTAGCCCGGGTGTTGGTAAAACTTTGTTAGCGCGTGCTGTGGCAGGTGAAGCCAATGTTCCCTTCTTTCATATTAGTGGTTCCGAATTCGTAGAAATGTTTGTTGGTGTGGGTGCGAGCCGGGTCCGCGATTTGTTTAAGAAGGCAAAGCGTAATGCGCCATGTATTGTGTTCATTGATGAAATCGACGCAGTTGGTCGCCAACGCGGCGCAGGTTTGGGCGGCGGTCATGATGAGCGCGAACAAACACTTAATCAAATTTTAGTAGAAATGGATGGCTTCGAAACCGATACTAATGTAATTGTTGTA